>NZ_CP046920.1 GCF_011387195.1 Streptococcus ruminicola | reverse complement strand
TATTGATTTAAAACAATTAGGTGGTCGTATGCGTCATATTCGATTGAATAGTCACTTTGCTGTAGCACACTTATCATTTATGTATGATATCCCAATTACTACAATTATTGATTATGAATCTGGAAAAGTTTTTCCACCTAAAAAAGCCTTTAAGGCTATGTCTTCTCTTTCTAAAGGGCGTTATCGTTCTCTTGACGACATCCTTAATAGCTTTTCTAAAGATGCATAATTCCTCTTTATATAATTATTAGACAGTCAACAGACTGTCTTTTTATTGTTAAAATTCATCTATCTATAGATGTTCAAAGAATTCTACTGCGTTATGCGTATCCTAAATATATACGTTATAGCAAATATTATAAATATGATAAATATACCAAATGTCATATATAGGCTATTTTGAATACATACCAAACTTGTCATGATGCTAAAACATAAATAGTTTTGTTTCAAAATATAAAATAATAATTGAAATACTCAATACGTGGCATACAGCGCGTGGAATAGTAATATAAAGTAACAGATAAGTAGCGAAACTATAGATTCTATAGTATAATATTGGTACGGGTTATTTGGGACCCGTTGTAGCAATACAAGAATCGTGGCTCTTCCTGAGGACATCTGCGGACATACCGAAGGGATCCACCCTGTCAAGACTAGCTTCCGAGGTTTTGGCACTAGTCTGTTTGACATGGTTCCAAAAGTCATAGCAGAAAATTGTATAGAAAAGCTTGGTTTTGGCACTAGTCCAGTTTAGAAAACACCTTAGGGTGTCTTTTTTATATCTTTAAAGCTATCATGATTATATAAGTTTGAACATCACTCTCGTTTAGATAAAACGAGAAGTAATCATTCGACTAAAAAAGATGTACATATATGGGAGTAAAACAATGAATTATTTAACATCTATACATGATATTCCTGAATTTGCAACAGCTAATTTAGATTCAGACCAGATTTATATACCTACCCCAATAATTAATCAACTTATGGGTGATTTGAAATCTAAAGGGGCTTTAGCATATTCTGTACTATTAAATCGATTAAGGGAACCTCTTGATTTTATTCATAAGGGGTATGATGAAGCTGGAAATACTTTTATCTACTTTACTAATAAAGAGCTAGGAGAGGTTCTTAATTGCAATAAGGATTCGGTTATTTCTACAAAAAAAATTCTACATCAGCTCAATCTAATCGACGAAGTACAACAAGGTTTTGGCGAACCTAATCGTATATATATCACTGATAATATTTTAAAATATTATTCAAATACTCAATTGCCTAAATATATTAAAGAGAAGTACCTACGTATTAACAAATTACGTGAACAAGCCTTGGATTTAGAAGCTGAAATAGACGAGTGGTTTACTAAAAAAGATTTAGAAACGCTAACTTACGATAGTAAAGGAAATTTTTTACCTCTACTATCTGGAGATGGGAGAAACTTTTATCAAAGTGAAGATGAAGCATTAATGGCGTTAGACGAAGCTTATCGGCAATTGCTTATAGAACACGCGCATGATTCATGATATTCTTTACTGACGAATATTGTTTCTAAAAAATTCCAAATAAGTACTGATACCTTATTTTTAAGTATATAAAAATAAGACTAGAAGGGTGAATATGTCAAATAAGAAAAACAATTTTATCAAAGTAGGATTTTTTATTTTAATATTTTCTTTTTTATTATTATTATTAGATATCATTAATCTTCCAACAAAACTTGGCTTTAATTTGAAAGTATTAAATTTTGAAATATGGGGTATCTATGCTACTTTTTTAGGGAGTGGGCTAACACTATATGGAGTAATTTTAACAATCAATAGTCAATACGAAGCTCAATTAGAAGATACCAAGAGAATTGTAAAACCTATGCTTGACATCTCAGCTTCCGAATACGATTATAGGCATAAAAATATTGATTTTTCTTTTCCAAAAGATTTTCCTCACCTTCCAAGAAAAGATAACGTAGATACTCCAAGCATTACTATATCTTTAGAGAATGTTGGCAACAGAGAATTATACAACTTATGTTTAGGAAATTTTGAATCTCTTACTTTTAATGAAAATGGTCATTATTACAAGCTATCTCCAATTTTATATCCTCATCACAAGGAGACACTTAATTTTTGTTTTTATGAAAAAATTGGCTATTTAAATGAATTTAATCGTGAAGATAAATTTGATCTATTTACTTCCCCTATCAAGTTCACTGCATATTTCCAAGACTGTTTGGACACTTGGTACAGCCAAGAATTTCAAATAGGTATTTTTAATCAAATTCAGAAAAATAAATCCGATGAAGAAACCTCTTTAGAAGTAAATATTGAAAGGACAAATGTAGTATCTGCCCCTAAAGAAATTTCGAATAATTCACTTCCTTGGGGTGATAAACAAGATATTTGGGTTTATTACTTTTAAAACAGTTTTTGTACTAAAAATATATTGGAGTATCTAACAAAATCAAAAAATCTATGATAGGAGAAAATATGACCAAGTTTGTTGTTTTTAGAATTCCTATTAGGTATAATAAAAACAATCCTATAAACTTTTTTCTTTTTATTGTGGATCTCGTGCCTAATGGCGCGTGATAAAC
This sequence comes from Streptococcus ruminicola, assembly GCF_011387195.1. Taxonomy (NCBI): domain Bacteria; kingdom Bacillati; phylum Bacillota; class Bacilli; order Lactobacillales; family Streptococcaceae; genus Streptococcus; species Streptococcus ruminicola. The sequence continues at coordinate 83,863 of NZ_CP046920.1, read as the reverse complement.
CCTAATCCTAAAAGTGGTTATTAACCCAAGAAAGCTAGCAATATGCTAGCTTTCTTTTTTGTTGTAAAAGGCATACCACCTTGAAATTTTATGATAGGTAATTAAGCTTTCAATATTATATCAATATGGTAAAATTAGGATAACATTCAAGATAAGAAAAGGATTATATAAGCAGCAAAGGAATAATAATTTGAAACGAAAAAATCAACTTAGAAAAGAAGCTAATTTCAAGACCTATAAAAGCCCTGAAGATTTTGAAGACTTCTTACAACGTCGCATTGATTATCTAATGGACTTACCCCCTCATCAGAAAAGTTATGATTATTTTTTGGGAACGGTTCTCAAGGGGTTCTATTTTAGAACAATCTTAAAATCACAAGACAATAAATCTCAACCAAAATCTCGACTATTGCTTTCTGAATATAAAGATAAGTATATTCATTGTCGTGGGATAATTGGTGGAATACGTCGTTTCAAGCGCTATGATCCATTAACTAAGAAAAAAACCTACCAAGCTGATAAATTATTAATTATTAACCCTTGCTTAAACTTTGAGGTTTGTCGAACGGTCAACACCCAAGATAACACAATAACACTAAGTCGAAAGACTCCTAATATGATTTTCAGAATGATTGATACTCATATATGGGTTGATTTGAAAGATTGTTACCCAATGGATCCGAATCAAACTAATTTTCAACTGGCTATTGGGCTAGATATTCAATTTGTTGCTAAAGTTAATGAATATCGAGGAAAGGTAACGCATGATGTCAGGGGAAAACAGATTAAATACGGTCTTGAGAATGTTATTATCACTAGCGCGGGCTATCAAACTTATAAAGAAATAAAACACTCTAAAAAGAATGACGTTGATGTTCTTAAATCTGTTTTAGAATACGATTCTCTTGGTTTTGAAGTTACTAAAGATCAATTTGGCGATAAAGAAGAAGTAGCTGATAAATTAGTCGAAACCAAACAATTTAACCTCAAGGAATTTTGTGTTGTATTTTGGGATAGAAATAGACAGCAATTTGTAAGAAATAAATCTTGGGCAGGAAAATGGTACTTTGAGATTGAAAACCTCCCAGACGAAACAACACAGGATGATTACAATCAGATTTTTGAACGATTATCTTGCGATTTTCTATTTAAGCACGATACAGTAGTTAAAAAATCATTCAAACGTTTCAAAGAAATCCTATCAGAGGAACTATTGGCTCATTTTTTGATAGATGAGCCTTAGTAGTCACGCGTAAACTTTACTTATCCAAAATAGCAGTCAAGCAAATACACCATTTACCTCACGTATACTCAATATTATATTTGTTATATTTATAACAAGTGTAATAAACGTAATACATGTAGCAATTAGAACCAATGTAACCACTATAACATTTATAACAATGGCTATATTAACATAAATAAGAAGGAGATTGAATGGAACCTTTACAATTACTTGTTCTAAAAGATAACGAAAAGAACAGTACTCCATTAACTTTATTACCTGAACAAATATCTTCTGTTATCTTCACGGGTGAATACTTCCACTTTGCTATGAAAGGCAGCAACGCCATTAATATTTATATGGCTAGTGACTATCGAAATCCAAGGCAACTTCGTGGTATAAATTATAGCCTAATAACTATTGATCGTAAAAAAGAAATTGAGGACTATTTAACTCGAATTTTTCCTCATTGTTATTTACAATTTGGAAGTATTGGCTGGTGCTGGGATAAACAACAAATACCTGAAAATAGTTACCTTGTACAAAACAAACAGAAAAACAATTATCTTGATGTTGATACCGAACATTTGCTACTTTCTGAGAAGGCTGATACATACATTAACGTACTTTCTGGTAGTACTTTTTATCTAATTCAACCTTATTTGAAAAATCAAGCTATTATCTGTAGTGTATCCTACAATAATATTGGAGAGTTTACAAAAACATTAAGAACTGTTCAGCACTTTTATTGTACAACCGATTCAGGAGCTAAAAAAGAAGCAGATAACACTAAATCTGGTAGCAAGAATGAATATTTGCTAGTAGGTCCACTAAACGATAAAGCCTATGCTGCCTACTGGGAACAAAGAATTTTTGATAGATCTAATACTGAAAAGAATATCCAAACAATTAGAAAGAACGTCTTTGTTCTACCTATTAAACAAGGTCTACTCAATATTTATTAGTTTCTCCACGCGCACTATACACGTATAAATATCATAAGAAAGGAAGTGTCAACAATTAATAAAATTCCGTTTCACACACGTCTAAAAAGTATTATGTCAGAAAGAAAACTTGAAAGCTATGACGTTTTAGTTTTATCAAAATGTCTATATAATAAGTTACACATCTCACTAACAGCAAAAGAATTCTCTAAGTACTTGTCCGGAGCTACTCCAACTAAAGAACACTTACAGTTACTAGCTAGACTTTTTCGCGTGAATGAATTTTGGTTATTAGGTTTTGATGTCAACCAAGAGTACATTAGTACTTCAGAACAATCAGAAGTAATTGTTAATGAACTGTTGGGAGCCGTGAAAAGTTTAGAAAATACTTTGTCTCAACTACCTTCACAAGGATTACTAGATAGAGATAATACTGCCAAAATGATATAATTAAATAGAGCAAAGATACTTTAACACCCCCTAGTCCAAACGGCTAGGTTTTTTTGTTTTTTCTATAATATATTTATCAAAAAAGCCAGTTCTTGTTACGAACTGGCTTTCATTACTATTATATCAATATCTTCTGGTATCTCCGCCATAAACGATAGCCCATGGGATAAAAAAGTAAAGTGCGCTTACAGCAATTACAATACTAATAGTTAACATAATTCTCTTTTACATCCTTATCTATTATTATTCTTGTGATAAGTCTTTTCGCACCGATTTGATTGGAGCGTTAAATTCATACGATCCATCTTTCACTTTTGCAATTGATTTCTTGAGATTGGTAATAATTGAATTAACAGTAACAATATTTTCTGTTGCTGTTGTTACATCTTTTTGTTTGTTATCAATATCATTTCTAACATCCTCAATTTCATCTTGTTTGGTTTCAAGCTCTGGACCTACAAGATATTGTGATTCTCGTTCTAATTGCTCGATTGTATCGTTATCTTCAGCAATGTTAGCTTTGATTCGCTTAGCTGCAGTAATTAACTTGTCTTTTTGTCCTTTTTGGAATTTCATTTCTTCATTAAAGATTGTCAAAGCAAATTTTTCACGACTTAGATTTTTAATCTTCTTGTTTTTAATTTGTCCGCTCTGAGGTGAAATCAAGAATGAAACAGTATTTGATTTTTTCTTATCATCATTATCACTTGAGTCAGTCCCATCAACAGAAACATTTTCCTCTTGCTCTTTGATATAGTCATCATAGTTTTTTAGGCTAACATCAACATCAGCATCACTAGCAGTAGAATTAGCAATATCAATACCTAAAGCTCCGTAATTTTTAGGAACGTTTTTAATAACTACAGAAACTTTATTACCAGTTAGCGGAATAACGTCCATTTCAGTTTTTGAAGCATCAAGTCCCGGTGGAGTATAAAGGGTCCAATCTAAATTGTTAGCATTAATTCCTTTATCAATACTAGAAGTAGCATCTTCTGTTTCAAAGTTCAGAACCATAATATCATTACTCTCTGAATATTCTTGGCTCTTTAATAGAACTGTACCAGTATCATTTTCAAATTCACGTTTTGTTGCTAATTGGTCATCAGTATAAGTTTGTCTCTGTGGTGAAAAGAGACCTCCACAAATTAATACTATAATTGGAATTAGTAAACTATAAAAAACTAAAGTTTTTCGTAATAGTACTTTTCGTCTCAATAAATCGACTAATTTATTTTTGGTAAAGAATTGTTCGACTTTTTCACCAAAAATTTCAAGTTTTGTCTTTTCATCATAAAATTCGTTACTTTCCATAGAGTTTCCTTTTTAGTAGAATGATTACTTCTTATTTTATCTAAATAGGAGTGATATGCAAGCTCATATGACTATGATAGATTTTTCAAAAAAGGGCATAAAAAAAAGACACCCTAAGGTGTTTTCTAAACTAGGCTAGTGCCAAAACATTTTTTAATTGACAGTTCTGTTTTTAAGACTTTTGGAACCATGTCAAACAGACTAGTGCCAAAACTCTTTTGACACCCCCCGTAAATTATTTTTACTTTTGGAACCATGTCAAACAGACTAGTGCCAAAACCTCGGAAGCTAGTCTTGACAGGGTGGATCCCTTCGGTATGTCCGCAGATGTCCTCAGGAAGAGCCACGATTCTTGTATTGCTACAACGGGTCCCAAATAACCCATATCAATATTATACTATAGAATCTATAGTTTCGCTACTTATCTGTTACTTTATTAATCATTTAAAAAAGTAACTATTATATCGACTTAAATACCTAAAAAATATATAATTAACATACATATAATAATTAGATGATTTTTTAGTGGAGGAAGAATGGAAGCAAGTAAAACTTCAATTTTAGATATTATAAATCTAATGTCAACTTTAAATGCTGATACCGTGGAGATGGATTTTGAATATGATGGTACACCACTACGATTTCAATGCAAGTTAATGTTAAGAGAAGACGATTAAAAGAATAGTTAGTATTCATCAGTACTGAATCTGTTAAGCAGGTGGCGCGTGCAATCCTCGCCTTCAGTATATCCCTAAATAAATTAGAAATGAGGTATTCTCCAATAATTCATCATCAAGAAAACAAAAACTAGGGAGTTATAGTGACCACAATGGCAATTCATAGCATGTTCGATTCATGCTGTGGTCATATCCTGAAGATTCATCAGGAAATTTATATTTAAAATGAGAAGTGAGATACAATGAAGAAATGTTTAAATTTTAGTATTAACCATAAACAATTAGAGGAGCTACTAGAAAACGGAGAAGTAGTGATTACCTCATCAGAACTACCGTATGATGATAAAAAGCTGCATATTTTTATTGAAGATCCATTTGTAGAGCACAATACTACGAATTATTTGATCGTATCTCAAGCTGCGTTAAGGATACTCAAAAAGGAAAAATCCTTCCCATTGTATATGAGACTAGGTAGTGAACTTATAGAAGGGAAAATGATTTTAGAAAATTGACAAAAGCTATGATAAGATTATAACCTTGTTTATCATAATTTGATAGGTTAATATAAGTGAGGAGAAAAAATATGATTCTTTTAAATCGGTATTTTGGTCAATGGCTTGATCAAAATAAATCTGATGATTATTATGAAACAATTACTAAAGCTTATGATGTTATGTCTAGTTCTATTTATTTAGGATTTCGCCACCCTGAATTAGAGCAGAGCTTTGAAGAAGCGCTCATAAGTAATTCTTACGCTTATGCAGTTCCTAAAGAAATTTCTGTCAATGAAATCAATCCAAATAATTATTATCGTTATGAGGTGCAACAACCTAATTATATCGGTAACGAAAAACTTTCTTTTTACGGCAAAGGGAATTTCATTTTAGAACATTATAAATATTTTGATCATGAATTATATCAGGATAATGAAATACATCTTACAATCTATGAATATCTTAATTATAATGATATGATGTTAGATTTAAAAGAAGAATGCTATGTTCTCCATAAAACAGTATTTTCTGTAGCAAAAAATCATTCTATTAGTCCTATATACTGGAATGATGACACTCAGCAACTAGCTGTAGCACAGAATTAGAAAGGTTTTTTATAATTAGAGTGAAGAGTAAATTTAGAAGTTATGTTCGAGGAGTAGTGATTATACTTTTCCTTGTTATAGGTTTTTCTTTAATCCTCAACAAGGAAATTAGAAATTTACTCATTGCTCAGAACTCCAATAAATATCAAGTTACAAACGTTGATAAAGCAACACTTAAAAAAAATCAGAAAGCAAATACGAGTTTTGATTTTTCTGCAGTTGATTCTGCCACCTCAGAATCTATTTTAGCTAATCAGTTTGATAATCGTAAATTACCTGTCATTGGCGGAATTGCTATTCCTGAATTAAATATCAATTTACCAATTTTTAAAGGTCTTGGAAATGCTGAACTATCCTACGGAGCAGGTACAATGAAAGAAAAGCAAGTTATGGGTGGGAAAAATAACTATGCACTAGCCAGCCATCATGTTTTTGGAATTAACGGTTCTTCAGGTATGCTGTTTTCCCCTTTGGATAATGCACGAAATGGCATGAAAATTTATATAACTGATAAAGAAAAGGTATTTACTTACATCGTTTCTTCTATTGAAGTAGTAGACCCCGATCAAAGCGAAGTCATTCAAGATATTTCTGATAGGCGAACTATTACACTTGTAACGTGTTATGATGAAGCAGCAACTAAACGATTAATTGTATCTGGAACTTTTCATAAATCTACGTTATATAAAGAAGTAGATGGTACTGTTAGAAAAGCTTTCGAAAGAAAGTATAATCAGATGTATAACAATTAAAAATCACCCTTAATCTTAGCGATTAGGGGTTTTTTGTTGTCATGATGAATTTAGTACTTTTATTATTTGCATTTAGTAGGAGTGCTTTTTTAACTAATTAGAGGAAGAAGAAAAAGTTGAAGTATAGATAGGGATTATTATTTAAATTAGTCATACACCAACGTACGCACTCTTATCGTTATAATAGTTATTATATAGTTATTATATTAGTTATTTATTAGTTATTATTAGTTATTATTAGTTATATTAGTTATTAGAAGCTGAAATCCCTTGGTATTAAAGGCTTTATCAGCTACGATTGCACCAAAATGTTTGGTAATGTCAACGTAATTTTTGGTAATAGCAACATATTTCTTGGTAATGTCAACGCAGTTTTTGGTAATAGCAACATATTTCTTGGTAATGTCAACGTAGTTTTTGGTAATAGCAACATATTTCTTGGTAATGTCAACGTAATTTTTGGTAATGCAACATATTTTTTGGTGAAAAAGCTGTTTTTTATGATGAAGTCAACAAAATGTTTGGTTAATAAGGTTGTATTATGGTAAAATAGAACGTAAGTAAAGTAATTTACTCATATAACCAAACATTTTGTTGGTTGACATGGTTAAAAAATCTATGATAGGAGTTTTTACCAAACATTTTATTGCTTTTGTGTAAAAAAAATATTATTATGGTAGTTTCACCAAACATTTTGGTGCTTACATACTATGGTTCAAGAAGAGGTGTCTGTGATGGTTTCGTATCCTGAACAAGAATCTAAGTTCAGAAACAAGATACAATATAGCAGGGAATTTCCTGCTTTATTTGATTTGGGTGATTTGAACAAAGTTGAAGAAAATATAACTTTTTCAATTTTAGGAGAATTGACAGATAGATATTCTACTGGTGATATTGAATTTACCTATTCTGAAATAGCCCACATGGCTGGTTTAGTTAGTGTAGATAGCAATAATAACACCTTTGCTCAAACAGGAGCTAGATTTAATAAAATAATAGAAGCTCTTCAAAATAAGCTTCAAACAGTAAGTTATAAAAAGTTAAAATCGCTGGATAATGCGGGCGAAGTCGATGAGTACGAGGTATATCCTTTATTCAAAAAATATAAAGTTAGTCATAGAGAACAAAAATTGACCGTTGTACTTTCAGATGAAGTATATCAAGAAGAGTTTATTGAAGTAGATTCAGACGGAAACACTATTGTACATCCAGAAAAAAGAGTTTATGAGCTATTTAATCAGGACAACTGGAGCCAAATTAAATATTTAAAATTTGGTCGTGAGATACACAATCTTTTAAAATCAAAATATAGTAAACGTCTTTATAGATTCCTTTCAGAATATCGAAATTATGGTAGCTGCTATAAATTAGCTGATGAATTTGAAAATGATATTATGAAGTTAAATACACCATCGCTCAAAAAGAATAAGAGGAAAAAAATCGGAGAAGCTTTTGAGGAGTTAAAAAAGTTAAGTGATCAAGAAGGTAACGCTATTATTCCTAACCTAGATATGAAGGTCGAAAAAAGAGGACGAAGTACTTATAAATATTATTTTACTTTTTCGCGTTTCAGTAATGATTTGAATGAGGTTATCAGCCACAATAAAAATAATCTGATTTTGAAACTTTTACCGATGGCAAAAGTTTCTGACGATACCAATATCGAAGAGTACCAAGAAATTTTAGAAGTATTTCATGACGTTTTTGGAACGGATAGGCAGGTAGATAATAATCCAAATCGGAAAAAAATAAAAGAGTGGTTAAACTTAATAAATTCTGATGTTATCAAGGAAATAATTATCAGAACTGGATATAAAAACAACCGTGGATTTGGATGGACTGTTAAAGTAATTCAAAATCTAATTGATGCTGGTGTAGTTACTTTAGATGATTTAAAAGAGTATGAAACACAAAGATATAATAAGGGAGCTGTAATTGTAAAGCAGTTGATAGCGTCAAATTCTGATTATGAAACTTTGTTTTCAAATCTAAAAAACATGCTAAAAAAAGATGTTTCGCTTCTTATTCTGGAAGATATTCAGAAATATGCTGAAAAAGTTGAGGTTAATGTTATTAGTTCCGCAATTAAGATTGCTATTTTTAATACTAAAGACAATTGGACATATGTAAAAGGTATCTTAGATAATTGGATTAAAGCAGGTATTACAACTCAGCAACAAATTGACAACGAGGAACAGGCAAAAACTCAGCCTTTAGAAATTTCAGATGATTTTCTAGATGCAATGGATTTGTGGAGTGAAGATTACTAATTAGTTAGATATAACTGAAATGCAAGTCATTGACTTGCATTTTTTATTAAAATCTATGATAGAAAAAGAATTGGTGTTTTTTCTTGCTAATCGAAAATAAAGTAGCTATAATGAGGTTGTAAAAATATTTTACATTTAGTTTACTTTTCGCTACGAAAGTAGAAGAACGGGTGTTCTTTAAAATTAGAATTCATTAGAGTAGCTAAATCAAGATGATTTACTAATGAATAAAGTAATTAAACGATACAAAATGTTCTTGAGCCAGAACGTATCGTTTCAACAAGGGCTTATGGATCTCAACGATTTTGTTGAATAATGTGTACAGGAACTCATGACATTGCATAGGACTAGCAAGGCGTAACTTATTGCACGGGGTGTAATAGGGTCTTGTCGAAAAACCGCTAAATGGAGATTTAGTTAGGGTCTTATGGCGACTAGAGGACTCTTTTTTTAAAGGGAAATCGAGGTCGGCTTTTTGAGTACCTTTTTTTATTTTACAAAATCCTAAAATGTCTTGGAAAAAAGTCTAGCTGCAGTGGAGCGGTTAGTCTTTTTTTATGCAAGTGGCTAGAACGAATTGACAGGTGCCGAGGAAGTCTAGTCATTATTTAATGTTAAAAATAAGTAAGCGTAAAACGCTAGGAGGAATTTTTATGAACAATGTAAATCTTATTGGCCGTACAACACGTGATGTAGAACTTCGCTACACACCCAACAACACTCCAGTAGCTTCTGTAAATATTGCAGTAAATCGTAGATTTAAAAATAAAGAAACTGGGGAGCGCCAAACGGATTTCTTTCCGTTGGTTATTTGGGGTAAAAGCGCAGAGAACTTTGCGAAATGGATTAAAAAAGGTTATTTAATTTCTGTCGAGGGTGAACTACGTAGTCGAAATTATGAGAACAATCAAGGACAACACGTTTATGTAGTTGAGGTTTTGGTTTCTCATTTTGATAATTTGACACCACGTAGTCAGCAAAATGAAGAAAATCAGGTAGTAGATCAACAAAATACATCTACTTTTGATAGTTTCGCAGAACTTTCTTCACTTGATGATACTTTGGCAGATTTTGCTACGGATGATCTACCATTTTAAAGTTGTATTTAGGCACAATCTACCGCTTAATAGTAGATTATTATTTTGATTTAGAGTAAAACGGGCAGGCTTTATAGCTTGCCTTTTGTTATGTAGGAAAAAACAAATTTAGTATCTAAAACTATCTAAAAATTTATCTGTCATCAGTTTACTCCTGAGAAAGGAATAGCAAATCACAAATTTGCTGACTTGTTAGAAGAACTGAAAAAGGGATAATTGTTAGTATAGAACGAAGATACTTGTAAAAATTATTGATTAATTTTTTGGAGGAAACAACAATGGAAAACACAGAATTGACACAAGGTATGATGACTACGGAAGTATTAGTAAATCGTCTTATTGCAGCTGAGGTAGCATTAGAAAAACAAAAATTAGCAGAAAAACAAGATAAGTCTGCAAAAATGGGGGAACTATATCGTGATTTTGCAAAAGCACAATCTGAGTTTTTGATTCCTTCTAACAATGCGACTGTTGAAGTTTTTCCTAAGAATGGTAAACGTGGCTATAGCTTCAAATTTGCAACACTACCAGAGATTTTAAAAGCTACTGTTCCAGCATTAAATGCCCATAATATTGCATTTTCACAACATTCTAAATATGCTCCAGCAGCAAACGGTATGTATATCACTGTTGTTACAGAGCTGTTGCATGAAAGTGGCGCAAAATTATCATATGAGAGTGTTCCAATGCTTTATAATGCAGAGAATGCTCAAAATATGGGGGCAGTAGAAAGTTATCTTTGCCGATATGGGGCAAAACGTATTCTTGGAATTGATGCTGACGATGATAATGATGGTAATTTTACCTTGAAGAATGACCATAAAGAGGCTTTTTCAAATCATAAAACATATCGTCAACAAGCATTAAAGCAAGATGACACACCAGAGGTAGTAAAAGGTCAGAAAGAACAAGGATTTACCTTTATTAGAAATGAACAGAATCATTCTGACGATAAGGAAAATGTTCTTTCTGGATCGCAAACAGAAGCTGAAATGCAATCACCTACCCAACCTAATACTATTGCTGATAATAAGTCAATTTCTTCTTCAGAACAAAAAACTAAAGAGGTTCCTAATTCAGAAGAATTAATGGAAAAAGCTCAAAAGATTTTAGAAGAAGGACTACTAAGAGCAGAAGAGTGTGGTGCGACTGATGAACAGTTATCTACTTGGGCAAACCCAACAAATATTCAGGAAACAATTCGTGAAATTGCTACTTTTGTTCGTTCTCATCAATAAGTCAATTAACTGTTAAATAAGTAAAAATGAAGAATCAGTGAATAGACTGTTCTTTTTTTATGGAGGAAATTATGGAATCAGTTATTATTACAAAGTTTGAAGCTAAAATTGGAGAAGTTATTTTTCAACAAGAAAATTTATTTTATAGCGTTCAGTATATTGTGAATGCCATTGAAGATAAATTTGGAGATTGTTTTCAAGAAAGTTTTGTTGAAGCGTTAAGAGATGAAATCGAAACGATTTATTTAAAATACGATAACTTTTCTTGGAGCGTGTTGGAAAATAGTTTTTATTTAGCGATTGAAGAAGCTCCAACATTTAATGCCATTGTCTTCAACTATAATGGTTGTGATTGGAAACTAGAATGGCTTAATGAAGAAATTCGAACAGGGGCTTACAATATTTAATTTTGTAATAAGTATTAGTAATTACTTTTATGAAGTAAATGGAGGAAATTTATTATGGAAACGTCATATACTATCACGAATAATCATGAGAAATCACTTAATGTTTGTGAAACAGTTTTAAATACTGAATATACAGTAGATGCTTTATCTGAAACTGAACTACTGGCTGCTTTTTTACAAATGTCAGAATCAGATCAAGAAGCTTTCAATAAAGCTCGTAATATTTTGGATAGAGTAGAAGTATCACGCATTAATTCTCTTGGCTATGGCAGTCTTGTAAAAGATTATGGATTATCTGAACAACAAGCTACGAGTTTTCTATCTGCTTTAGAGCTATTTAAGCGTTCTTCAAAAGCAAATTCAACAACTCAACGTATTATGAGTAGTGAACGAATTGCTAATCAGTTAATGATTGAAATTGGAGATAAAAAGCAGGAACATTTAATGGTTTTGTATTTAGATACTCAAAATAGAGTCATTGATAAACGAATAGTGTTTATTGGTTCTGTTAATAGATCTATTGCTACGCCACGTGAGATTTTATACTATGCTTGTCAGAATATGGCAACTTCTATTATTGTTGCTCACAATCATCCTTCGGGTTCGATTAACCCTAGTGAGAATGACAATATCTTTACCCAAAAATTGGAAAAGGCTTGTGGGACTATAGAAGTTACTCTATTAGATCATATTATTGTCACTTTCAATAATTACACAAGCTATCGAGAAGAAGGTTTGCTATGACAGCAATATGATTGATTATTTATAGGAGATAGAATTATGGATTATGTAACACAACAAACGCTTTGGTACGCATTTCTTTCTGAAGGACCATTAAAACTAGTTGTATTTCTTATTGGAATTATGATGATGAAATCAATTCTTCGTAATAAGAAAGTATTTAGAATTTTTGCTTTTCTAGTTTTAGTTATTCCTCTTTCAGTACTTGAAGTGGTTGGGTTATTTATTAAAAAATAAGTGTTTTCAAATTAAAGAATAAGTAAAGAGAGAACCTGTTAAATCAGTGTTCTTTTTAAGGAGAAAAAATGTCAAATTTAGAAAAGGCTAAATGGTTACAAATAAACTACGGAAATTATCCTCTAAAATGGTATCTTGAAGATAAAAAACGATTAGATGCTATTTATCAGAAAGCCTATCGTTTATATTTACGTAATATTCAGGATAGAGTCAATGAAACTAGACAAGCAGAATTAGATAAAGTAGGAGAACGTATGCGTCAAGCTTATGCGGAAGTCTATCATGCAAATTATGATGAAGATTTTTCAGCAAATCGTTTAGAAACCCATCATCGAGTTCAAGCTATTCGTCATTTATGGAATGTTTCAGTTGTCGCTTAATTTAGAAGGAGAAAATTCGTGAAAAGAGAATCATTATTTCAATTATTTGTAAATCGTAAAGCTGCTAGCTATTCTGTTGTAAACCAGTTAAATGGTAATTGGCTCTTACGTGTATTTAATCAGAATCAGAAAGTGATATTAAAACGAACAATTGTAGACCGTGATATTTGTGGAGTATTAAATGACTTACAAAAGTTGTCATTTACTCAAGAAGAAGCGGCTCAATAATAGACTTTTAAGCTAGTTATTTGATAAAAAAGGTTAGTAAAAGAGTAGTTTTATACTGCTCTTTTATTTTATGGAGAAAAAGAATGGAAATTTTGAAATTAACAACAAGACAAGAAAATATAGTGGAGTATCGAAAGAAATTAGAATCAATGTTTTTTAATGATCAAGAAACATATTTTAAGGCGATTATTTCTTTTGAGACGGGAATTAAAGATATCAAGCAATTAGATCGAATTTTTGAACTATGGCTTAAAGGTAGCACTAATCTCTTTTCTGAGAACTTGCTACGTATTTGTGAAGAAATACGAGGTGAGTTGGCATGATTCATACATTTATCGATTCTAAAGCTGTGGTTGAGATTCCTAATGAAGATATTGAATGTGTTTTAGCAGGAGCAATGAAAAAATGTTTTGGCTATCGCACCCCTACTCGATATTACTCTACATGGTTAGCACGCTTTGAAGGCTTAAATTACAATGCTTATCAAACAATTTTGCTAGAACTTGTTAAGTTGGGATATGGAAGAATTTTAAAAAATAAGTAGTAAATGTAATAGACATATGGAGGAAGAAAAATGATTAATGTTGTTTATAATAACTATTCAACTTTGGCACCTAGTTCAGGAGCTTATCGAGGAGCTTATCGTTGGTATAAAAAGTTTCACAATGCTGGATATGATGTTCGTATTAGAAAGCTTGAGGAAAATGACCTTAAAGTATTTTCTGAGTTAGAAATTGATATTAGAAGTCAAGTAAATTCTCATTCACTTTGTTGGTTAATTATTTACGATGATAAGCAAAAGCGTAAATATATCACAAATGAATCAAGAGAGATTTCTTTTGAGGATGTTGTTGGTTTATTTCGCACGCGCCAAGAAAGACGAGTAGAGATGCAAGAAATTTTAGCACGATTGCATGCTACATGTAGTTTGGCAAGTTCTAAATAGGGTATAGGTATAATAGTTATAATGGAGAAAGATAATGGTTACGAATAATGAAAAGGCAAAAGAAATTTTAAGTAGTAGATATAAAGATAAAGCAAATTTGTTACCACCATTTTTAAATTTGGATGGTGAGTATTGTATTTATCGCTACAATGAATTGTTTGCCATTGTTCGTAAATAATAAATTAGTAAAGAAATAGAAAAAGACAGGCGCGTGCTTGTCTTTTCTGTTTATATGGAGGAAAAAATGACAATTACACTTACACAAAAACAATATAAAGTAATGAAGAAAGAAATCGTTAGGAACTCTGCTACTTTGGTCGGCTTTAACTACGCTATATTTGAAAAGTGTGACCACATTATGTTACTTAAAGCTATTGATGAAGTTGCCCGATCAGACTTTTATTTAGGGCTAAGTGAAGCAGATAAAGAGAATTTTTTAATTACTAAAATTGTTAAATATTCTAGTTACCAAGATTTCAAAAAACTTGCTCCGTACTTTTTTAGCTTTTCTAGATTTGCACGCGCAAATAAGGAAAAACTGCTAAATACTATTTTAGAGGATGATGAAGCCTCTAAAGGTGGAGTTGCATTTGCTGGAGAGACACTTACTGATTTTTTAAATGAAATCGGGAAAGCGGAAAGCATTCCGTATATGTATTCAGATGAATGGTTAGAAGAAGTAAATATAATGTTAGGTGAATGTGGAATCAAGACTCTTTCATTGTAGAAATCTCAAAGAAGATAATTGTTTAAATAGAAGTTTATATGGAGGAAATTATAATGAAAAAATATATCGCTTATTTTACAGATGGAACTAAATACTCTTTTTATGCGCCTTTGGATGTTTTTGAAGCTGACAAACGTGCACAAGAAGTTGCTCGTTCTTTTGGTAAGAAACTAGCTTATTGGGAGTAAGGAGGATGTTTACTATGAACAAAAAAATGATTTCTCTAAAACTTGATATAAGCGAATTAAATGGAATGAAAATTGAAGCGCCTTATTATACTTATGAGGCTGCAATTCCAACTTTTAAAATAAATGATACTTGGCAAGCTATTATTGATGATGAATCACAAAAGGTAATTTTTGAGGAAGATGTTGCTATTTACCTTCCTCTTGTAGCTAAGCGCGTGCCTGAAGAAGAGTTAGATTATACACTTGAATTTACTTCTTATGATGAAATGAAAGATGTATTTGATATTGAAGCTCCGCTAGAAGGTAATGCTACGTTAAAGATTACAGTAAAAAAAGGAAACTCCTTTTCTATTAGTGATTTAGATAGGGAAAATTTAAGTAATGTTGATGATATAAAATTTGCTTATGAACTTTCTCACTCTTTTGATCATGATTATTGGCATGTTGGTACTCAAAATAATAGTCTTGATGATTTATTATTTACTGTTGATGATTTAAAAGAAGTGCAGTACTTTGATTTAGTTAAAAAGTTACATATCATAAAAGATGAGCATATTTAGAATAAAAGACATTATAATAGACAAGGTGAACTCTATGTGTTACAATGTGTTACGTATAGAGGTGGAGGAAAATGTTATGAGTACTATAACTGTTAGATTAAATCAAAAAGAGGAAGAGTTATTTAAAGGGTATTCAGAGCTTTCTGGAGAAAGTATCTCAACTCTTTTAAAAAAAGCTCTTATAAATAACATTGAAGATGAGTTAGATTACAAAGTATATCAAGAGGCTTATCAAGAGTATCAGAAAGATTCTGAAACGATTTCTCATGCTGATTTCAAAAAAGAATTGGGGCTTTAGATGTACCATGTAGAGTATTCTAAAAGGGCTAAAAAGCAAATTAAGAAGCTAGATAAATCAGTACAGCGTTTATTATTTGCGTGGATTGATAAGAATTTAGAAGGCTGTGATAATCCTCGGCAACACGGAAAAGGGTTAACTGCTAATAGAGCTAATCAATGGCGTTACCGTATTGGAAATTATCGCTTAATTTGTGACATTCAAGATGATAAAGCCGTTATTTTGGCTCTTGAATTTGGACACAGAAGTACAATTTATGTACGAGGAGAATAAGAGATATGTGTTTCAAAGTCTGTTCTTTTGTTATGGAATTAAGTTAATAGCAGGCATAGTAGATAATAGAACAAGTTAATATAGTGAATAAGACTAGCTCGTAAAGAGCTGGTCTTTATTTTATGGAGGAAAAAATGTCAGAAAGCACAATTAATGTTACTGAAAAAATCAATACGTTTAAAAAAGATATTATTCAACATTATCCTAAGAACGATAGTTTTTTATATCGTTTATTAAGTCGTATGCAGTATGATTGTAATTATTATCTTGGCAATGGAGAACGATGTGAGAAGTACCTTTGGGGAGAAACTGTTGAACTTCATTTAGCTTATATGGAATTACTTTGGGATAATTTTTCTAGTACTGAAAAACCAGAATGGCTTACTAAAGAAGAACTAGAAGATTATAAACGTAAGATGATTTTAAAATAAAAGGACCGTAAAGATATGGTATAATTACATTAGTTATACTTGTCCATGGAGAAAAGAGGAAAGTTATGTTCTTAAACAACATCCAAAAGGTAGAACGTCTGATATCAGAGATAAATAGAATTCACTTGGAGTACTCTAAAGATTATTTTGAGACTGGAAAGGTTGAAAAGGTTAACCTAAAACATACTTTTTCAAAAGTTCCTACTAAGGAAATTTTGAAATATCGATTGAATCTTCATGAATCAATTAATGATTATCTGATGTCAGCAGATTTAGATGATATTGCCTACTATTATAGAGTAAAGACATCTGAATCAATTCTTGATAAGATTGAACGTTTTTCGAAGCGTCAGGAAGGTTACCCTGTTAATTCAATTTTAAATGATATTTTTGGCGCTCGTATGATTTTATCATCGGCTGAAATTGCTGAAGTAATGGAAAAACTAGATGATTGGCAGGTGAAATTTGGTCTTAAAAATTGGTATCTTAAAGATACTGCTGATTACACGGGAATTCACATTTACTTCAAAAATGGGAGCAATTTCTTTTATCCGTGGGAGCTACAGCTGTGGGATAAGAAAGATGTTAAACGAAATGTTGAAGGGCATATTAAATACAAACGAAACTTTGTTAATGATTTATAAGCAACAGTCATTAATGTTAGTGTTAGAAAAGAATAGAAATAAAAGGTTTGTTCACAATATGAACAAACCTTTTTTGTGGAGGAAAAAATAATGAAGAATAAAATGAATGTAGAACTAATTAACAATTGATAAAGATGTACCATTTGAGGTTAAAGATTGGTTAATAGCGGATTGTAATGATGAATTATATGCACGCGCGTGGCTTTCGGGGTATGAAATCGAATAGTAAAGATTATTAATTTAATGGTAGTCTTTATAAGGGAGATTTCACTCGGAAAGAGCTTACTAATTGAAGATGTTAGAAAATCCTTTAATTTGTATCGAGAAGGTTTTAGCGATAGCAAAAAAGGTAAGAGTATTAATGTATAAAGTTAATAAGAAATCTAATGAGGGGAGCGCGTGGTTTCTCATTCATTGATAAAAAAGATAGAAATACAAAAAAGGATAGTCTTATTAAGACTATCCTTTTTTGTTGCTTTCATATTAAAAAATAAGTAAAGTTTCTTTTACCTCCTTGGAGAAAAAAGGTAAAAGTGGAGGACGTTTTCCTACAAAAGTGTTATAAAGAAAACTTCTTGGGTAGAGTTTATGGAGAATTAACTAATTAACCAAGCTATCCCCGTAGTCCACTACGGTTATCAAGTTTGTGATAGGCTTATAGGAGCCTAAATTATGAAATGGAGGTTCCTTTATTAGGAACAAGTATATTATAGCTTATCTATTATTGGCTTTCAACTAAACGATTACCTTTTTTAAAATAAATTATAAAGTTACTATTAAGTAGCGAAACTATAGATTCTATAGTATAATATTGATACGGGTTATTTGGGACCCGTTGTAGCAATACAAGAATCGTGGCTCTTCCTGAGGACATCTGCGGACATACCGAAGGGATCCACCCTGTCAAGACTAGCTTCCGAGGTTTTGGCACTAGTCTATTTGACATGGTTCCAAAAGTTATCGACATACTGAAATTACTAGTTTGCTGTTTTGGCACTAGTCTATTTGACATGGTTCCAAAAGTTAAAGGTGCATCATGAATTTCAACCGATAAGTTTTGGCACTAGTCTATTTGACATGGTTCCAAAAGTTCAATATAAAATTCTCAAGGCGCAAGAAGGTTTTGGCACTAGTCTATTTGACATGGTTCCAAAAGTTGTTCAGAAAAAAAGAACAATTAACGGTAGTTTTGGCACTAGTCTATTTGACATGGTTCCAAAAGAGCACTGCCTTATCTTTTATCGTCTTGTTCGTTTTGGCACTAGTCCAGTTTAGAAAACACCTTAGGGTGTCTTTTTTTATGCCCTTTTTTGAAAAATCTATCATAGTCATATGAGCTTGCATACCTATTTAATTTAGATAAAATTAAATTGTATTCTATTATAAGGAGGGAATATTGCGTGGATAAACAAGATAACCATAATTATAGTTTTAGTATCCCAAGAGGTGTATATCGGGAACTTAAATATTATGGTGTTCCTGTAATGAAAGCTGGAGTAATTGTAGTAACCTTTTTGTTAGGTTTGCAGTTAAGTGGAACGGTCTTCCCAACTGATCAGTTTTTCCAATTTGTTTTAAATGATATATTAATGACGATATTGGCTTTCTATTTGGTACTGCCAACAAAAGCAGGTGGATCAAACTTTAGAGCAATTGCTTATTTTCATATCAAACGAAAAAAGAGATATTTTTCAATTGAAAGAGGAGGGTATCCGGTAAAACAAGAAGAAATCAAACGTAGAAGAAGAGGTAAGTACTAGTGGAAAAGATTGTAAATTCACTTTATAAAACGCCTGCTTTGGATAAATTTACGGTTGATTTAACGGAAAAAGTGAGACAAAATCCAACAAAGTATGTTGCCTACGGAAGAAATCGTGAAATTGAACGTATGGTTACTTCACTTTTGCGTGTTGACAAGAATTCACCTTGTTTAGTAGGTGAGGCCGGAGTAGGTAAGACTGCCATTGTCGAGGGTTTTTGTGCAGCTTGTTTAAGTAACAAAGTACCTGAAGAACTTCAAGGTGTAAGGGTTCGTTCATTATTGTTAAGTGCAATAATGGAAAAAGGTGACCCGTCAGCACTATTAGCAAACCTATATCAAATCATTGAAGAACTAACTCAAACGAATGATACTAATATTTTGTTCATTGATGAAGTACATACTATTATGGGGACGGGAGCTTCTGAAAAATCAGCACTTGATGCAGGAAATGCTTTGAAAGCTGCTTTGTCTCGTGGTGAAATCAAATTGATTTCTGCAACGACTGAAGATGAATTTAGAATCATCGAAAAAGATCCAGCCATGGAAAGGCGTATGCAGTCTATTTTAGTTGAGGAACCAGATCGTGAATCAGCTCTCTATATCATGAAAAAAATAGCTCCTCGTTATGAGAAATTAAGGGGGGTGACAATCACTCCAGAAGCCTTAGAAGCTACAGTTGATTTATCTATTAGATATATTGCAGACAAACACCTTCCCGATAAGGCAATTGATTTAATTGACGAAGCTGTTGCTCATGCTTATATAAAAAATAAAAAGACTGTTACATTTAAAGATATTGCATGGCTTATTCATCTGAAACGAGGAATTCCTCTTGAATCTATTTTGCTCATTAGTCGAGGGAAACCTATTGATATTGAAGCTGAATTGGCAAAAGTAGTCAAAGGGCAATCACTTGCAATAAAAACTATCTCTCATAAGATTTATTCCAAGAAAACTGATATGCAAAATGAAAATCGTCCAGCTTCTGCTTTTGTTTTAGGTACGACTGGTGTTGGTAAAACAGAGTTAGGAAAGCAAGTCGCACGTCTATTTTATGGGGATTCAGAAGCATTTATTCGTATAGATTGTACAGAGTATAACTCAAAAGACAGTGTTCAACGTTTGATAGGAAATCCTGCTAACAATGAAAAAGGGCAACTGACAGAACAAGTAAAAAATCGTCCATATTCTTTGATTATGTTTGATGAAATTGAAAAAGCAGATCCTAGTGTCCACAATTTATTGTTGCAAATATTAGATGACGGGCACTTAACTGACGCTTATGGAAGAAAAATTGACTTTAAGCAAAGTTTTATTTATGGTACTTCAAATGCGGGTCATCAAACAATTCGCGACAAATTTGCTATTTCAGGAGATTTTTCAAATCTTGATTCACAATCTTACAAATCTTTTGTAGCAAATGTAACGCGCGACTTAGAACAAATTTTTAGACCAGAATTTCTGAATCGCTGGAGTTCAATGATTATCATGAATTTGTTAACTGAAGACATAACATTGGAAATCATCTCTAGTAAATTATCCGTTCTTGAGCAGCAATGGAAAGAAAAACAACATTTAACAATTGAATATAAAGACGAGGATGGTTACGAGAATAAAGAAGATTTTTATGATTACTTAAAAAATGTTGGAACAAGTGTTATTAACGGTGCCCGTCCGTTAGAACGAGCGATAACAGATATTTTAAGCGATCCAATCGCTAAGCAGCTTTATTTCTTTAATAGACGTGAAAATGATTCCTTTGTTGTTGAAGTTGTTTTAAAAGGACTGCCACCTAGATCTTATAAAGACGGAAGTGGTAGGACGAACATCGCAGATATGCGACATGTAGATATTAAAGTCAAAAAACTACCATAGGAAAATTGGCTTTACATGGTTGGGCTCAAATATTACAATGAAATAAATTAAAAAAGGAGAGAAACTTAATTGAAATTTAAAGATGTAAAAAATACTGCAAAAGCTAAGTGGCTTTTGGCAACAGCAATGGTAAATAGTGCTATCATTTCTTCACCAGTATTGGCGGATAATCCATGGGGGAAAGTGCAGAGTGCAACTACTAATTTTACTGAAAAAGTAAGAAATCTTTCATTTTTTGTTTTTATTGCTACTGTAGTTGTTGCTGGTCTAATGTTTGCATTTGGAGATATCGGAAAAAATAAAGCAATGAAGTGGCTACCATACATTGTGGGGGGAGTCGCTCTTGTTTCTGGTGCAACATCGCTTATTATGTGGCTCAAAGAGATTTTTGGCTAATTACTTAAGAAGGTATAAATATGGTAAATAACTTTGGGTTCACAGGCACTAAAGGGGTTAAAATTGAGGACCCCTTATTTATTTATGTTGAGTGGGATGATAATTATAAACCAAGTAATACTCCTCAATTAAGAGATTTGATTGAGAATTTAGATTTGGAGCATTTTTCAAATTCAGAATATACAATTAGTAATTCTCTACCATTTCTAACATTTAAACAAGCTGAAATATTATTTCGTGGTTTAAGGGATAAATTTGAGTATTTTTGGTTCAAAGGCATTGCTTTAGCTACTCAAGTAAATGATAATGGAAAACTAACAGGAAAAGCTTCAATTGAAAATAGTCCGCAGGTTGTTCCGTTTGAAATCTATGCGAAGTATGATAATTTAGTAATTCCTATTATCGAAGCAACATTTAGAGATGAAAGATTTCAAAATTACTCTTATGATGAATTAGCAAGATACTTCTGCGATGTAAACTATAACTTGATGGATTGTTATGGGAAAAGCTTAGGTTTATCACGATCTGAATTTCCGTACTTCCCATTGGCAGGTACTATTGAAGGTGAACTCCCTAGAAAGTCTGCTGTTAAAGAACAAGTAACGCCAAAAAGAACGGCTCAAATAAATCCCAAAGCAAAATCTAATGGTAAAGTTCGTGTAGAGGACTTAGAGCATAATAACAAAGATGTAATCTTTAAAGTTACAGCTATTATTGCGCTACTGCTAAGTGTTTTTCTTGTTGTATTTACGGTAATGTTGACAAATAAAACTATATCGCAGGAGAAAAAATTAGAGTACTTGTATTCTAAAACTACTGAAATACAGGATTTACAAACTCATGAACATTCGGCAGATACTTTTGGTAAATTTTTCTTAGCTTATTATTTTGCTGGAAATAGAGATGAGTTAGACCAGTTCTTAAGCGACGGAGATGCAAAATATACTCAACCTGAAACAGGAACAGTTTCTAGTTTGACTCTTAATGATTTTACAAAAGATGATGACGAATATACTTTATCGTATGTTGTTACCTATCGAGACGAAAATGATACTTTAAATACTAAAACATTCACATTTAATTGTATTCCAAAAGAGAAATCACAATGGCATTGGCTTGTAACATCTGAACCTATTATTGAAGATTACATCGATTCTGATGAAAATAACTAATAAGGTGGTGATGACATGGCATTTGATACCAGATTAAATGGTGAAGGAACCTTTTGGAAAAACATAAAGTCGATGGGGGAAAACTTATCAGATC
This sequence comes from Streptococcus ruminicola, assembly GCF_011387195.1. NCBI lineage: Bacteria > Bacillati > Bacillota > Bacilli > Lactobacillales > Streptococcaceae > Streptococcus > Streptococcus ruminicola. The sequence continues at coordinate 61,438 of NZ_CP046920.1, read as the reverse complement.
AGGCTTTTGATTTAAATCATAACTTTAAAATAAATGATACTGATTCTCAAGTTTTATCCACTTTTTATAAACAGTGGAGTGAATACCTGACCCCGCATCCACATTTCTTTACAACATTTTTAACAATACCCGAGTGGTTTGCTAAAACGTTTTATGGTTTTTCTAATGCTTTAGAATCAATATTTAACAAAATATTTGCTCTTTTTGGTTTCTTTAGCTTGTTGGGTTCTAACGATAATTTTATTGGGCAAATATATTCAGGTTTGCGTACTGTCGGCATTTCGCTTTTTATAGCTTTCATAGTTGTTCGTGTTGTCATCGGGATTATTGGAACTCCATTTAAATATAAGGAGTTTTTCAATCATGCTATATTAGTAACTGCAGCAACTGCTTTTCTACCAGCTGCATTAACTTCTTTTTCAGAAGTAGTTGCAGATAGTTCTAAAGATTTACAAACCTATGTTGCTAGTGGTACAAAACAAGGCAGTACACTGTCAGCACAGCCATTTCAAGATAATGTTGTTGACATTATGCAGTTAGCCAGAGTTGGTTTTAACGCTAGTAAGCTTGGTCGTCAAAGAGGCGATGATGGGTATATTAATCCTAGTAAAGCGGAAGCTAATGGCGTTCGTCTTAATAGGTTATCGTCTAAAAATATAGCGTCAACTAATTTCGTAACCTCATATGGACCTAATGATAAAGAAGAATTAGAACACTTTGCAGATGCTGCTAAGAATAAATCGAAATTCCTATTTTTTGAGATTCCGACTGGAGATAATGAAAATAGTATGTATTATTGTTTAGCAACTCTGTTCCGTTCTGAATTAAGAAAAAACGATTGGGATGATAGTGGACAAAAACCCGTAGAAGTGGAAGTTGCTGGTTATAAGGTAACTTCTATTGTTGGCTACAATATTTTAAAACCAGTGTACCTACGTTATAAAGTCAACTGGATTGGCTTATTTGTTGAACAAGCAATGTTGATTTTATTGCTAATCGGTTTGTTAATTACAGTTTTACAAACAATAATGCGAACTCTATTATCCTCTGTAGTTGCACCTATCGTTGGATATACATCGGTAGATAATTCTGCAAAATTCTTAGATCTTTTGCGGACAATATTCGCTGGTATTGCTGGTATTTGGTTTGATATTTTAATTGTTAAATACGGACTATGGTTCATAAGTAAAGCTCCAACGATGGCATTTAGTAGTCACAATAATAATTTTGGCTCATTTATTGGAAATTTAGGCTTTTGGGGTAATACTATTGCAACGATTGCTCTTTATATTGCAGTGTTTTATGCTACTATTCAAGGTTCAAGAGCTATTGAAAATTGGTTAGGAGTATCAACGGGTGCTAAAGCTGGTATAGCTCAAACGGCAGCTACAGTTGGAGCAGGAGTTATGGCTGGAAGAGCTATTGAACAAGCTTCTATTGGACGTAAAGATATTAATGGAAATCGTCATGGTGGTTCAATTGGACATGAAATGAGAAATATTAGAAATGCTGCTCAAAGAGGGACCAAAGGAGTAAAAGATTTTGGAGGATCTGTTCTAAAAAATACAGCAGCAGAAATGGGTGCTCTTTATGGCAGTGGTAGTGCACTTAGAGATAACTATAATAAACGTGGCGGAGGATTAAAGGGAGCTACATTTGGAACATTAGATACTCTAAGAAACGGTGCTCAAATTCCTGCATCTAAATTTCAAAGTAAAGGTAATGCAGGAGTTAACGCCCTAAAAGACGCTTATAGTAGCGGAAAGGCATCTGCTTACTCTAATTTTACTTCACCGTCTTCTCGAAATATAGCTGAATCATCAATTACCCCAGAAGAGCTAGCAAGTGTTTTACCAACTAACTCAGTGAATTTGGAAACCCCAGAAGAACTAGCAGGTGGATCGTCAGCTAAACTAGCAGAGGATGTTTCAACTAAAGGAGTTACCTCAACATCAAAAGAAGCTGTTGCCCCAAGTAAGACAGTTTCAACTAAAGGAGTTACCTCAACATCAAAAGAAGCTGTTGCCCCAAGTAAGACAGTTTCAACTAAAGGAGTTACCTCAACATCAAAAGAAGCTGTTGCCCCAAGTAAGACAGTTTCAACTAAAGGAGTTACTTCAACACCAAGAGAAGTTGTTGCCCCAAGTAAGACAGTTTCAACTAAAGGAGTTACCTCAACACCAAAAGAAGTTGTTGCCCCAAGTAAGACAGTTTCAACTAAAGGAGTTACCTCAACACCAAGAGAAGTTGTTGCCCCAAGTAAGACAGTTTCAACTAAAGGAGTTACTTCAACACCAAGAGAAGTTGTTGCCCCAAGTAAGACAGTTTCAACTAAAAGTGTTACATCAACACCCCAAAAAACTGTTACAAAACAACGAATTAATTCTCCTCACATAGGAAATGAGAAAATCTCACAAGAAAATTACGAAGTTAATCGTCCTAAAGTTGCTAAGCGTCTTAGCGGTTTTGGAAAAGAGGAAGACAGTTCTTTGTAAATATTTATCAATAAAAAAGCTAGAGCGATAATGCTCTAGCTTTTTTTATTTTTTATTTTTGAAGGATTTCTTAGCGCTAATAAAAGTAACTAAAGAAAGAGGACCAGATCCGATACCTGAAAATAAAAAGAGTAGAATAAGTATTACAAATGTACAAGACCAGTCTTCTTGTGTAAAGTTACTTACGACAGTATATACCTGCTTAAATATGTATTCAAAGAGTAGGAAGATATTTATAAAGAATTCGATTATTAACAAAGTAATATTTCCTAATATTAATAATAGTATACCTGTTGTTAGGAACAGTCCAAAATGTATGATAATTAAAAATCTTGGAGTTTCATAAGACTTAAAGTTGTTAGGTGCTTTTTTATAGGTTATATATGCTCCGTATCCACCTCCTAATATCGAAAGAACTATCATTACTAATTTCCCTAAGAAAGGATGTATTGATAGGAGAATACTTCCAATTACAATCACTATTATTTGCCATACTAAAAAGTAGATAAACGCATTTAGTGGCATTGTTATAAAATGTTTCTCGTATAATTCCCAAAAATTAATTAGATAATTTGTCATTCCTTTTTCCCTTTTATCTATCTGATTTCTAAACGCTTTTACTATATCATATCGAGAGAAGTGTTGCAATTTAACAATTACTCAAAATCAAAAAATCTATGATAAATTTATTGGGTTTTTTAACATTATTATTTGCGTTATAATGTAACATATTCAATAAAAAAGGAGTTACAATTTTGGGAATTACAGAGGCTTTAAAGCTTGAAAATAAACTATTTAAAAATAAAAAGGAATCATCTGATTTACCTTCTGATTCTCCTAAAATGGTTAAATTAAATCTAAAAGATAACATTGTTGATTTTAAGTTTAATTACGATAAAGAATGGGAAGACAAAGATTTCTTAGATGTAGTAGAAATCATGAGTGTTAAATCTATTTTATATAGCGTTAGAAATCAGCCAATTGTATTGTCCAATGGATATTCAGGATATATGCAAATTTTGGAAGTTTATGGGAAAGATCTTTCTTCTTTATCTGATTATGAACGAACAATGGCCATTGTTTCCTTTACTCAATGGTTAGCAGGTACTACATTTGATGTTACTTTCCAGACTACAACTCTTCCTACCGATACCAAACAACAAATTACAGAGTTAGCAAGAGTGCTAGAAGAAGTAGAATATGCCTTGTTAAATCCAAAATTATCTTCACAACAAAAATTTCGTCTTAATCAACGAAGAGATATTTTACGTCAAAATATCATTACTGAAGAAGTTGTAGCTATGCAACAATACAATACAGAATTTTTTGTTTGGATTTTTGCAGATACCCTTGAAGAATTAGCTGACTATACACGTACAGCTCAAAGTATCTCTTATGGATTTCAACCACACGTTGTAGATGCGAAAAAGAAAGAACAAATTTTAACACAATTTTATAATTATAACGATAGTCAATTGAGTTTTAGATAGGGAGAAGTGAGTTCATGTGGTTATCAAAACGCAAAATAAAAAAATATTTAAATAAAGGATACGATCTCAATTTGTTAGGACGTATTGAACCTACAGGTAATGTCAACTTTGGTGAAAATGATGCTTATTGGAAGCAAGGAGATGGTTATTATAAACTTGATCATATTCCAAATGATGGATATCCTCAATCAGGATTAAGAAAATTTTGGCTTCAAGATATCATGCTTGCGCATGGTGTCAATAGTTTTGTCGCTGTAGAGCATGGTTCGAATAGCAAGCTAAGTGACCAAACAACTAAAGCTATTTCTAATATGTTACATACTCAAAATCGTAAGCAGACTGATGATGTTGATGATAAATCAAAAATTCAATCATTATTAGATTTTCGTGCAGCTTTAGGTAATAACGTTCCTGTTAAAGAGATTCGTACAAGCTTCTATATTAGTGGTGACTCTGAAGAAAAACTTCGTGAAAAAGAACGCCATTTAAAATCAAAATTGAATCAATTCAAGATTGTTTCTAATGATGGTATGCAGGATGTTGAATACGGAACAGCATTTATCCCTGCAAGTCGTCAAGGTCATTTGCCAACCAGACGTCATGGTCAACCTATTTCTGTAGTCGATTTAGGAGCAGGGTATCCATTTAACCATACTACCCTAATGGATACTCGAGGTGTATATGTTGGGCAGACTCTAACAGGCGGTGCTGTCAATTTTAATTTGCTACAAGAAGATGATATTCGAAGTATTCCGACAATGTTGATTGCAGGACGTGATCGAACTGATAAGGATAAATTTTTAGCAAAACAATTAGATGTTTTATTTGCTAAGGGTCATCAGGAATTTAATATTGATTTAAATGGCATTTTAGGAGATTTAACTCGTCGTCAGGGAGGAAAGATAATTGAAATGTCTGGAATTGATAATGATAATTACCTTAACCTTATGGAAGTCATTGCTACTAGAAGCATGAAAAATTCTCTTAACGAAGATGATCAGATTGGGTCATTCCAAGATCATCGAGAAAAATTAAAAGCTTTTGCTCAAATTAAAAATCCTGAACTAAGTGTCTCTGATTTAAATAATTTAGGTTTTGCGATTGATGAATTATATACTGAACGAGGTCTTTGGAGTGCTAAAGCGCAGTCAATGAAGCCGTCAGAACTTTTGATTACGAAAGCTAGACAATCAGATTATCCGATTTTAGCTAACTTAGTAGAACTTTTGAATAGTATGCGTCGTCAAAAAGAATCAAATAATGAGATAGAGGAAGCACATAGTTACAGACGTTTATTTGATGCTTTTTATAATTTGCTACAAGAAAATAGAGATTTGAATAGGACATCAAACTTTGAAGATTTATCAGAGGAGTCTGTAGTAACTTTTGACTTATCAGGAATTGCTGATACGACACTATTGAATATTCAACTTTATCAAATTCTTAGTCTCATTTCTTATTATGCAGTGCTTAATGGCAAGCGTAATCAACGTATTGTTGAGGAGGGAACAGATTTAGAGAAAGATCAGCTTCCTCACTGTATCGTTACAATTACTGGAGCAGAACGATTGTTTAATAGACGTTATTCAAAATCATTGGAATTTCTAGCAAGAATGATTGAAAATATTAGTTCAAATTATGCAGCGGTTATTTTAGAGATGTCATCATTGCAAGATATTCTTATTTCAAGTAATGATACTTCTGGTAATGATTATGTTTTAGCAACTCGAAAGGTATTTAGTGCAACTCGTTATCGTCTGTTCTCTCAATTGGATGAATTGACTATTCCTCTTTTATCAAATGCGTTAGGTGGAGAATTGACAGAGTCTGAATTAGAAACGTTGAAGTATCTTCCTAGGGGACGTTTTTTCCTAAATATTGCCAGTGTTAGAAATCTTATTTTTGAACAACAATTGTCTTCAAGTGACGATATTGACATTTGGGGAATGGTTTATTCGGAAATTGATCGTTATAGTTCATTAAGATAATAGTAGAAAAGGGGGATTATAAGTGGCTTTTTTAATGCGCTTTTCTGGAGTTGTTAATGCTTTTTTATATGATATAAAGACTTTGAAAATTTATCATATTCTAAGTATTATGTTGAGTATTGCATTAGGCTGTGGAGCGCTGTTAGCATATGTTATGCACTATTATTCTATGATGATTAATTTTGGAAAGCAATCTATTATTGTGTTCTACATGCCATATGTAATATTTGGTATTCTATACTCTCTTTTCCAATTGTTAAAAAGGCAAAAACAACTGTTGGTTTTAGGGCTAGTTATTTGTTTCTTACCATCAACTTTAACATCAGAGTTTGGTATTACAGCAGATATATTTTGGGGAATGAGTTATTTTGTATATTTTTTAGATAAAAGGCACTTACAAAATATTGTTAGGATTGTTGCAATGTATTCGAAAAAATATTCTCCGCTATATGAAAAACGTTTAAAAAACAAAGTTAAATATAAGCAATATCAATCTGATTACAGACTACTAGCCTTATTAAATGTTGATGATTTTAATCTTATTAGTGAAGAAATACGACAAGTAAAAAATTATAAAACAGGTTTATCTGAACGAACTATGTATCGTACCTTCAAAATCAAAGGAATTTTAGGAAAGATATCTATTGTTGATGAACTTTATACAATGCCTAGAAAACATTTTTGGATTAAAGGAATTTAAGTATGAAACAATCAGAATTTTATGATGATGAATGGAATGCTCAAGAATACTATGAAAAGCTATTTGAAAATTTGAAGCAGGAAAATCTGGAACGAACGGTAGCTGATGAATATTCTTCTTTAAATCTTAGAAAGAAAGGTATTATAAAACGCACTAAAGAATTATATCAAGAGTCTATTGATGATATCAGTCAATACTATGAAGATAATGTTAATCTACAAAAGAAATATTATAGTAATGCTGATAGCCATTGGTTAACTAGGCAACAAGAATATCGTAATAAAATTTATTTCAAAAAATTTATTATGGTTTTATTGTTTATGATCATTCTTAGTTTGTTTATCTATTTATTGACTATTTAGTTCGTTAGATTAGTCGATAAATAAAAAAAGTAATATGCAACCTGAAAATAAATTAAAGAAAGTAACAAAATTAGTTTTTAAACCAATTTTTGTCTTCTTTTTACCGACAATATTAATTATATCTACTATTCTTTTAGGAAGTATGATAATTGTTGGAGGAGCAGTAGCAGGAGGCGCTGAAGCATGTGAATCTCAAACACAGCTTAATTATGATGGAACCGAAGCAGGACCTACCGATGCTAATAACAGTTCATCAGCTAGTGAATCTGTGGTGACGTTTGTAAAGCAACACCAAGAGGCCTATATTCAATCATGGGGAGTTGGTGGTTTCTTACCATCAGCTTCAATTGTCCAAACTATGATTGAGACTTCCTTCTCTATGGGAGTCCCATCATTTGCTTCTGCGCATAACATGGGCGGAGTAAAATGGACGTCTGTTGCAACTTATCCTAAAACAATCGCTCTGTATGGTTCTGACGCTGTTAGTGGAAGTGGAGCAGGTACTGGGGTAGGGGATAATACAGGTGGAGGTTACACTTGGTTTAAAAGTTTTGATGCTGGTATTGTCGGAAAAGCAGAATTTATGAGTCGCCAAACACTTTATGTAGCGGCAATAAATAATACTGATGGAAAAGCTACTTTAGATGCAATTGCAGCTGGGGGGTGGGCAACTGACCCTAGTTATAAAACTAAGCTCGATAATACATATGATTCATTAGGTTCTCAATTTCAATGGTTAGATAAACTAGCTATAGAGAAATATGGAGAAAAGCCAGTTGATTTTTCAAAAATAGATTCTCCAACATTAGTCGGCTTAGATGGTGTGGGTGATGATGATTTAAAACCTTGTGAAGAAGAGGATACCAATGATGGTGACGGAGATGTACCAGCCGATGCTACAAGTTGGGGATATACTCCAGATACCCTTATCGCTAGTTTGAAACCTTATGTTCACGACCCTGCAAAAGTTGGTTTAAAATATGGTGGTCCAGATGGGTGGTTAGAACATTCTGGGCAGTGTGTTGACTTAACTGAAAGTTTAGGAAATATTATTTGGGGCTTTTCAGGTATTACTGTAGGAGATGGTTACCAACAAGCGTCTGCATGGGCTAAAAAATTTGGAAATAGCGTTAAGAATACTCCAAAATCAGGAGCGATTTTCTCTAGTGGTGCCAGCGGTCCGGGACATACTGGGATTGTATCACATGTTTTCAAGGATGGCTCTATTTTAATTATTGAACAAAATTCACCTCTTTCTGGTGCTCAAATTGGTAAAAAGGATACTTGGAATTATCGTATTGTCAGACCGGCTACTTTAAAGAGCGAACATTTTGTATTTGCGTATCCAGATAATAAGAAGCCAAACTGGAAGTAAGGGATACTCAAAAAACATTCTAGGATAGCTCCTAGGGTGTTTTTAATTTGTAGTTGGAAAGTAGATAGAAATAATGACTATATAATAGGAAGAAAATAGTTATTAATATTATTTTTTCTTAAAAATTAATATATTAGTAACGGTTAAGTAGTAACGTTATATTTTCTTTAGTATAATAGAAGTATAAATGAACCTGTAGGATTTGAAGTATAATTGGGTTCATTCAATTATGAAAGGTTATATTATGTATACATTAGAAGTTAAGTTAAATCCAAAGGGGTATGAAGCATTTTTAGACAAGCGTTTTCGTAATGCTTTTAGACTAAAAAAAGAAGTTATTAAATGGTTCAATCGTCAAGAACATTTAAGAACTGAATCTGAAGAGTATAAAATCTTAGCTAAGAAACAACAGGCATATAGTGAGTTAGAAAAACAATTAAAAGACGAAAAAGACAAGGCTAAGAAGCAGGAATTAAAAGAAGCTAAGAAGGCTTTAGGTAGTGACTTGAAAAAAGAATGGATTGAATTAAATAATTCTTATCAATTAGGAAGTGGAAAGTTTGTTAAATACACTCAGTTAGGACAAGCTACTAATATGTATCAACGCTTTACTGCAGATAATGATTCAGTACATTGGTCTACATTTAATGATATTGCTATGACTGTTAAGCAAGCTTATCTAAAACGTCGTAAACAAGCAGAATCAAAGAATTTTTTACCATCTCCTAGATATTTTGATTTCAACACTCTATGGTATAGAAAGTGCCTTAATAACATTACCAACACTGGTGTTTATTTTGGAAAACGTAAAAATAAGGTTTTTATTCCATTTAAATTTGAAAAAGATATGGAAATACGTTTTCTTTATGCTTTAGAAAGACAAGATCTTGTTCAATTTGCATTGAAGCGTATAGCGGTTCATGGTAAATATAAATATTCTTTACTTCTTGTTTTTGAGGGAATCCCATATGGGGTGGACAAAGAATTAGAAAACAAAGGAACGGTAAAAATCTTTTTAGATGTCAAGAAATTAGCTATTAAAGCAGTGAATGCCAAAAATGACACTGTAAGATTATTTGACCTATCTAACGATTTTGGTTACTCTGAAAAATTAGCCGACTTAGATCGTAAGATTGAGCGTTCTCGACGTTTAAGTAATCCACAAAACTACAACGACAACGGTACTATTAAAGAAGGTAGATTGACTTGGAATTACAGTAATAATTACCAAAAACTAAGAGATAAAAAGAGATATTTATGGCATAAAATTACTAAAAGTCGTAAAAATCGATTCGGTCAAATTGCTAATGAACTTTTATTAATGGGTGATGAATTTGTTATATACAAAAAAGATTTTAAATCTTTACAAAAACGAAAAGATTATAATCCTGAAGAAATGAATTGGTTTGATAAGCGTAGACAGCAGGGGTTTGAAATTATGTTTAATGCTCCGTACGAATTTTTAAGCATTTTGAAAATAAAACTCGGATATAAAGAAAAAGAATTGTTGGAAATTACAGAGTAGCACCCTACAATGAGCCTTCCAAATGATTTTCTATGATAGTAAAGCCATCTTTAGTTATTGCGGGGAACATGGTAGAATAATTATGGTTATGATAATATTATTATGTGGGAGTACAGGATGACTAAAACAAGAAAGATTTTTATTGGTTTTGCTGCGATAATTGTGGTAGCTTTAAGTGCAGTAGTAGTCTATTTAGCTATCGAAAAATACGCTAATTCAGCACAGAAAACTAGCAATAATTCATCTTCAACTATTTTAAAAACTAAGTCTATCAAAAATCAGAAATCAAATTCATCAGAAGAATTGCCTAGTTCGAGTTCTTCTGATGAAGAGGAATTAAGTTCTGATGATGAGCACCGTTTGGAAGCTTTAGCTACGTTGGAAAAATCTGACGAACCAGCTGATAATCAGTACGTTCAGGAAGTTAGAGAGGCTTTTTCAACTGCTGAAAACGCAGTTAAGCAATGTCAAGTTAGTGATATTATTGATTTCAAAGGTACTATCGATAACAAATTGAGTATGACATATCAAGATATGGCTCAAACTTATGCAATAGCTGTTATAGTTAATAACTACTCATTAGATACTGTAGAAGTTTATAATTCTAAAAATCCTGATGTTGTTCAATTTGTAGTAGGATTGAAGTCAGAGGGAAAAGAAGAAAATTATTGGGCAGGAAATTACAATATTTACGCTAAACAAATTCGTTTAATTTCATATCATGGAGGAGAACTAGGGGCAACATATGGTTAATCGCATAAAGGTAGTCATGTTTAACTTATTAATAGTTATGTGTTGCAACTCTGTAAACGGTAAAGAATTGTAGGATAAAAAAGCTCCTTAATAGGAGCTTTTTTATTGCAAACATTATACATAGATACCTTTGAAAGTTGAAATAGCTATGATAAAATTAATTTAAAGGGTATGAAAGATTGATAAGGTAGGAAAATGAAGAAAGATAAACGCACAATTGATAGCAATATGAACGCAAAAAAAGAATTTGAAAATAATCAAGTCCGTTTGTTTTTGTATTTAGGATTTTTAGATGTAGTTATTTGGGTAATTACAATGATAGGATTTGTTATACAAAATGGTGATTTAGAAGTCCCTGAATTTTTTAAAGGCTTTACACCAGTTTTAGTAACTGGGGGAGTTTTGGTAGCAACATCTTTCTTACTGACGCTAATTATGCTTTCTCCTTATAGACCTAGTAAAATTGAAGAAGATATCGCTCAAGTTACTGAGAGCGTTGTTTCACAGCAAGTAACAGATAAATCTGAAACAAGTATCGGTGAAATCCCTGAAAATGATGAGGATGAAGATGATGTTTTAAGTATATTATTCGAGCGGGATATAAATGCACCTTATCCTATTGATCCTAGTGAATATATTGAACCTAGCGATTACAATGAAGATACTACATTTGAAGAAGATGAATATGGTAATGAAGTTGAGATGAACGAAGTTCCAGAAGAGTTCACGTTATGTGAAGAAGTAGAAGAATAAAAACGATGTTGTGATGAATGTAGCGTTATGATTAATTAGATTTATTTTAAATACAGGTACTTAACGGCACCTGTATTTTTTGTTGATGGCACGCGCATGCCAATAAGGATAATTAATAGAGGAGCTAGTTAAAAACTAGCTTTTTTTATTATAGAAGATTCAAAAGTTTCCAAGGATTTTACGAATATATAAGTAGGAGGGAAAATTATGCTATATTATGATGAGCTAAAAGAAGCAATTGATAGAGGTTATATAAAGGGCGATACTGTTCAAATTGTGAGAAAGAATGATAGAGTATTTGATTATGTGTTACCTAATGAACCAGTAAGACCACATGAAATAATCACTATCGAGAAAGTAGCAGATGTTTTAGAAGAACTAAAAGAATAGTAAATGTGAGTCCTTCTAAATCTATCATAGTAAGAACAATAAGCATTTCCAAGCGTTACTTGATATAATAGAAGCATGTACGTTATATTAGCAGAAAAAGATAGTCAAGCATTGGATTATTACCGTAGTTTAGCCAATGTTAAACAAGTAAATGAAAAAGAAGCTAAAATGAAGGGGTATCTACAATTAAGAACCCCTGATTATTTTGGCGGACAGACAGCTATTATTACATGGGCAAAGGGACATTTAACGGAATTAAAAGATCCGGGAGAATATGATGAAAAATGGGAGAAGTGGTCTTTGGATACTCTACCTATTATCCCAGAAACTTTTGAATATAAAACTACCACTAGTAGCAAATCAGCAATTAAACAATTTAAAACCGTCAAATACTGGCTAGAAAAAGCGGATACCATTGTATGGGCTGGCGATATTGATCGTGAGGGGTCTTACATTTCCTATAGTATTTGTTTATTAGCAGGAGTATGGGGTAAGTCAGACAAAACCTTTAAAAGTTTATGGATTGACGACTTAGCTCCTAAAGTTATTCGTAAAGGTTTTAAAAATCTGCAAGATATTGATTATCGTTATAATCAAGCATTAGAGGCACAAGCGCGTGCTTATTCTGATTGGCTATTAGGAATGAACGGTTCTCGTTTGCTAACACTTACTTTGCAACAGAGACTTGGATTGCCTAAACTAGATAGCCAACGAGATGGAAAGATTGCTGTTGGTCGAATTATTAGCCCAACTTTATTTTTCGTTTATCAAAGAGAGAAAGAAATTGATTCTTTTGTTCCTAGAACTTATTATGAATTAGTAGCGCAGTTCGATCATGAAAATGGTTCTTATATAGGTAAATACATTCCAGCTGATATTACTTACAGTAAAGGAGAACGAAAAGGGGAGAAGTGGAAGGGAGATTGTGATACTAAGGAGCAGTGGGAAAAACTTATTCAAAACCCTAAATTTATTGGTGACACCTCTAAGGGACTTATAACAACACATGAAGTAGAACTAAAAGAATCACGCGCCCCTCGTTTAATGAGTTTAAGTGATATTCAGAAATTAATGGATAAACGATTGGGAATGGAACCAGTAGCAGTACTAGATGTTATTCAAGAATTATATGAAAAAGATAAGGTGGTAACTTATCCTCGTACTAGCTCTGAACATATTTCTACTGAAAGATATGAGCTATTAAAAGATTCTACGTCACAAATGGTTAATTTTTTGGGACTATCAGATGAAGTATTAAGTATTCCTGAAAACCCAGATGGGTTCTTTGTTAATAATAAGAAAGCTGCTGTTCACGCCGCATTAACTCCTACTGAAATCTTTCCTACACAAGAAGTTTTCAATGGTTGGTCCAAGGCTAAGCAAATGATTTATACAGAAATTTTGAAGCGTAGTCTGGCAATGTTTTTACCTAAATATCAATATGAGCAAACTACAATTATTACATCAGTAGGAGCAGGACGGTTTAAAACTGTTGGTAAAGTTCCTAAACATCAAGGGTGGAAGATACTTTGGAATACCCAAGGAAAAGATAAGAAAGAGGAGGAAGAATTAATTCCTGTTCATAAAGGAGATACTGTTATTCCTCATCTCAATACTGTAGAAAAGCAAACTGTTAAACCGACACCATACACTTTGGGTAAACTATTGGAAGCTATGGAATATGCTGGACGTCACTTTAAAGATGATGAACTACGCCAAATTATGAAAGAAACGCAAGGTTTAGGGACAGAAGCAACACGGGCACCTTCCATAGATAAATTAAAAAACTATAATTGGATAACATTAAAAAAAGGGAAAGTGTATTTAACAACCCTAGGTCGTCTTATTTGCCAATCAATTGAAGGAGAGAAGCTACTTTGTGACGCTCAGACAACGGCATTATGGGAGCAGTCTCTTCGTAAGATTAGTACTAAAGAGAATACACAAGAACGTTTTATTGGGAATATTAAGCGTTACTTAGGTGAGAACAACCCCGATAATAATCTATTTGTAAATTTAACAAAATGGATTAATTCTACAGACTATGGTAGTTATAATGAGTGGCTTGCTAGTTTAAGACAAAATCAATCTGGTGAAGTGGGAACATGTCCTAAATGTGGCGCTCCAGTTAAGTATTTAAAAAATGTTGCTAAGTGCGAAAATGGCCTACTTTCTAAAGAAGATAGAGAAAAAGGAGTAGAGCCTAACTGTGATTTCTTTTTACCTTTATCGATTGCAGGTAAGAAGATTTCTTCTAAGCAAGTGGAATCTTTGCTAGCAAAAGGAAAGACCAGTCTTATTAAAGGATTCAAGAAGAAAGATAAAAAATCAACATTTGATGCACATTTGATTTTAAACAAAGATTATTCTGTTAGCTTTGAATTTGAAAAACAGAAGAAACGGTAAGTGGTGACTAACTGAATAAAGAAAATCAGATGATTTATATGATTGAATGGCGCGTGGAATAGTAATATGAAGTAACAGATAAGTAGCGAAACTATAGATTCTATAGTATAATATTGATACGGGTTATTTGGGACCCGTTGTAGCAATACAAGAATTGTGGCTCTTCCTGAGGACATCTGCGGACATACCGAAGGGATCCACCCTGTCAAGACTAGCTTCCGAGTTTTGGCACTAGTCCAGTTTAGAAAACACCTTAGGGTGTCTTTTTTTATGTGAAAATTTAGAAGAATATTTACAAATTTGACGGTCAAGGTGCCGTCTTTTTTACATTCTAAAAAAATCAACATTCTGTAAGTTAATAATAGAATATAACTATTATTATTTTAATGTTGTTGCTATAAAGATTTTATTAACCTTCTAATACAAAACAGTAGTAACTCTATAAAAATAAACAACTAGTGGGTGAAAAATCTATGATAGGAAAATGCTGTTTAATTTATATAGGCTTTAAGTTAAAATATACTCTGTACAAGTCTATATATTACATATTTTATATAAGGAGCACATATGAATAAGCAAAATACTTATCGCTTTTCAAAATTAACTACAGCTGCATTAGCAGTTGCTATTCTATCTGCTGGAGGAGTAGCATATGCTGATGAAGTAGATGGAACTAATGATACAACTGTTGATTATTTTGTAGATCCATCAACAACAGAAACATTTGATCTTAACGAAAGTAAGATTACACAAACAATTTCTCAAAATGACCTTCCAGAACTTCCTGATGCACCTATTGTTAATTCATCAGCGAATGAGCAATATACAACAAGTGATAGCTCAACCAAAGAAACTCAAAAAGAATCAACAAATTCTTCTGCTTCGTATACTCAAGGAACTTCCATTGATAGTAGCGTTCCAGAAGTAGCTCATTCCACAGATAAAATTAACACACAGACTGAGACTTCTCCCACTCAAGAAGAAGTCTCAGTACAACAACCCGTTCAACAACCTGAATCTCAGGTAGCTAAAACCACAGATGAAGCTAATGCTCAAGGCGTTAGTCAAGTCGGAACTGTTTCCTCTTCTACAGGGCAAGTTGTTCGCGATGTAACAGTAGACCAACCTTTAGAAACTGATACTGGTTTTACAATTGTAGGTACTGAAGAAGGACAAGTTATTATTCAGAATGCCGATGGTTCTACAGAGAAAGTCAGTCCAGATAAAGTAGGCGGTACTACAAATGAAGATCAAACAATCACTGTAACAAATTCAAAAGGTGAGAAAGAAACACTTCCAAAAACGCCCGTAAAAGACAACCTTTGGTTAACTTTTATCGGTTCTTTATTAGCGCTTATTGGAATTAAATTTATCGGATATAGAGAAGCTTCATTTGAAATTGAACGTTTAGACTATTAACTATTATCTTATAAATGACTTAAGATATAAGTACAATTTAAGGGAAGAAGAAAATTAAGTTTTTTCTTCTTTTTATACATCATCTTCTTTTTTGAACTTCCATTATTTGATACAATATTAATATATTAATATTGAACTCGATAAGGGAGGAGTTTATGAGTGAGAAAGTAAGATTATCGTTTATGATAAGTAATGAAAGAAAACAGAAATTATCATTTTTGCAAACTTATGATTTAAAAAGAGGGCGACTTACTCAAGAAGAGGCAATTGGTCTATTAATTGATTGTGCTTATGATAACGCCATTGATAAAATAAGAAATAGTAAATAGGAGAAGACATGAAAAAAAATAAAAAATATGTTATGGCAACTACTGCAGTAGCTCTTTCAGTAATTGGTGGTGTTGCTAATGCAGATGAAGTAAATAATGTAGAAGCTAATAATAATTACGATACAGCTCAAGCAACACAGAGCCAAAACGTTGAACAAACTCCAACTGCAGAAGATGTTGCTAAGTCAAATGATGAAGTAAAATCAATTGATCAAGAAGTTTCTAAGCAGGAAGAAATTGTTAACTCAGCTCAGAAAGAAGTTAATACTGATAAACAGGAAGTTTCTGAAACTGAAAAAGCTCTTGAGCAAGCACAAGAAAATGCACAAGAAGCTACTCCAGAAGCTATTGATAATGCTCAAAAACAAGTAGAAAATAACAACGAAAACGTTGCTGTTGCGCAAAAACAACAAGAAAATGCGCAAGAAGCTTTACAACAACAAGGTGAGGCGGTAAGTAAAGCCAAAACTGAAGCAGAAAACGCAGCAAATGCTAACGCAGAAGCTCAGGAAGAACTTCAAAAAGCAACAAGAGATAAAGCAGAATCGGAAGATGATGTGAATGGTAAAACTTCACAAGAAAAGCAAGTGGAAAATGAGGTGAAAACTGATACTGACAATGTGTCTCATGCAGAAAAAGCATTGCAAGACGCACAAGAAGCAGATGCAAACCGTTCACAAGCTATTGACAACGCTCAAGCAGATGTTACTGCTAAAACAGAAGCTAAAGATAAAGCGGAAGAAGCCCGCGATACTGCTCAAGCAGATGTTACTGCTAAAACAGAAGCTAAAGATAAAGCAAAAGCTGATTTAGACAAAGCACAAGGTCAAGTCAAAACAGCAGAAGACGCTTTAAAAGGTACTGGCTTGGTTGAAGCTCAAAAAGAACGTGATGCTGCTCAGGCAGATGAAACTGCTAAAGCTGAAGCTAAAGACAAAGCAGAAAAAGCATTGCAAGACGCACAAGAAGCAGATGCAAACCGTTCACAAGCTATTGACAACGCTCAAGCAGATGTTACTGCTAAAGCTGACGCTAAAGATAAAGCGGAAGAAGCCCGCGATACTGCTCAAGCAGATGTTACTGCTAAAACAGAAGCTAAAGATAAAGCAAAAGCTGATTTAGACAAAGCACAAGGTCAAGTCAAAACAGCAGAAGACGCTTTAAAAGGTACTGGCTTGGTTGAAGCTCAAAAAGAACGTGATGCTGCTCAGGCAGATGAAACTGCTAAAGCTGAAGCTAAAGACAAAGCAGAAAAAGCATTGCAAGACGCGCAAGAAGCAGATGCAAACCGTTCACAAACTATTGATAACGCTCAAGCAGATGTTACTGCTAAAGCTGACGCTAAAGATAAAGCGGAAGAAGCCCGCGATACTGCTCAAGCAGATGTTACTGCTAAAACAGAAGCTAAAGATAAAGCAAAAGATGATTTAGATAAAGCAAAAGATAAAGTAGCAACATTAGAAGATGAAGTAGCAAATCATAATACAATTGTTGTTCCTGAAGGCTATGGAAAAGCTCTAGTAGAATATAACAAAGACTGGAATTGGGACAATGAGTCAGAAGCTGGAAAACAATTAGCTGAACTAGGTAAAGAAGCAATGGCAGCTAATAGCTATAAATCAAGCAAAGCTGACAGAGAAACTGCTATCGATAAAATTGAAAATCTAACAGAGAAGCAACGAGAAGAGTTAACGTTGTTTGCTGTTGATTTAATCAACCAAGTGAGAAAAGCTATTGGTGAAAAACCAGTAGTTGCTAATAGCTCTGCAATAGCTTTTGCTGATGAAGTTGCTCGTACCTCAAAAGAAACTGCTCATGACCTTGTTGCAATACCAACCGCAGCAGCTAAATTTGGTCTACACTCTGAAATGGGTAAAAACAATTATGAAAACTTATCAGTTGGTTATTATGATACCCGAAGTAAAATAACAATGGATTTGTTGAAAGAGGGTATTTATAAAACTATTTTAAATATGTTCTTCAACGACAGTGCGCCATTTTGGGGACATGCAATATCACTAGCAGGAATTCAACATACAGCTAAAATGTATGAAGGATCGGAAGATATCGATCTTCATTATATGGGGCTTGGTTTTGCAATGTGTGATAATTTCAATTACCTAAATCCGGGACGTATTCATATTTTAGGGGTTGATGACAGAAGTATTGAAGACGCATCAAAATTTGATGTTACTGCAAATATTTCAGGACGCGATGTAGAAAAAGAGTTATCTACAGCAAAAGATGATTTATCTCAAAAACAATCAGTATTTGATACTGCAAGTCAAGCATTAGACAATGCTAATAAAGAATTGAGCGACAAACAACAAGCCCTTTCAACAGCAGAAGCTAACTTGTCACAAGCACAAGCAACATTGTCACAAGCACAAGCAGTTAAAGTACAAACTCCAGAAGCTCAAGAAAACTTGACTAAAGCAGAACAAGCTTTGAATAATGCTAAAGATCGTTTAGTTCAAGCCCAACAAACAGTTGATGTATTGACAGCGGATAACAGTCAAAAAGAAGCTAATCTAAAAGCTGCAAAACAAGGACTTGAAGAGGCACAATCAGTATTTGACACTGCAAGTCAAGCATTAGACAATGCTAATAAAGAATTGAGCGACAAACAACAAGCCCTTTCAACAGCAGAAGCTAACTTGTCACAAGCACAAGCAACATTGTCACAAGCACAAGCAGTTAAAGTACAAACTCCAGAAGCTCAAGAAAACTTGACTAAAGCAGAACAAGCTTTGAACAATGCTAAAGATCGTTTAGTTCAAGCCCAACAAACAGTTGATGTATTGACAGCGGATAACAGTCAAAAAGAAGCTAATCTAAAAGCTGCAAAACAAGGACTTGAAGAGGCACAATCAGTATTTGACACTGCAAGTCAAGCGTTAGACAATGCTAATAAAGAATTGAGCGACAAACAACAAGCCCTTTCAACAGCAGAAGCTAACTTGTCACAAGCACAAGCAACATTGTCACAAGCACAAGCAGTTAAAGTACAAACTCCAGAAGCTCAAGAAAACTTGACTAAAGCAGAACAAGCTTTGAACAATGCTAAAGATCGTTTAGCAAAAGCTCAGCAAGATTTGTTACAAGCACAAGCGACATTGGCAATGAAATCAAAAGCGCAGGTTAATGCTGAGGCACGTGCAGGTCAAACTAAAGTTGCTTTAAATGAAGCTAATAAAACTTTAACTGACGCTAAAGTACAATATGCTCTTCTTTCAACTAAAGCGGATGAAGCACAAGTTAAACTACAACAAGCTCAAAGTGATTTAGAAAGTTCTAAAGAAAAATTAGCAAATTACCTCAATGCTCCAGAACTGTTAGAAAATGCTCAAATCGCTTATGATAAAGCAGTAGCTAAATTAGCAACAGCTAAAGAAAACTTAGAAACTGAAATCAGTAAACTTGAAGAGCTAAAAGGTATTCAATCAGAAGTATTAGCCAAAAATGCTAAACTTGTAAAGGCATACAATGAGTATCTTAAAGCCCAAGCTGAAACACGTCGTTTAGCTAAAATCGCTAGTGATCTACAAGCTATTCAAGCTAGAAATGGTATTCCAGTACCTGTAACTGACGAAAATGGCGTTGTAATTGGTTATGTTGATGGTTCTAAAGACGAAATTGCAACGACTCCAACATCAAATGTTTCTGTATTTGATGAGAAAGTAAACATTTCAGACCTCGTTAACACTACAGATTGGTCACATAATTTACCAGAAACTGGTGAAAATGCCAATGGATATTTGCCATTACTTGGTTTAAGTACTATTTTAACTACAAGTATTTTAGGTTGGATGGAACGTAAACGTTATAAAAATAACTAAGAATTAGATATAACAAAAGAGTGTATCGAACACTCTTTTGTCATATTTTGACATATGATATATAGGAGAATAGATAATATGAATACTCAGAATGTACCTTATATTACACGTGAGCAAGCAAAATATTTACTAGATCAAGATCTTTCTTTAAATAGTAACAAACTATATGTTTTAGCTAGCGCTAATCGTGATTTAATGTTTGATGATGAAGAAAATATTGGTGATTTTATTCAAGCTGTACTTTTTAACAACTATGAAGTGAAATCTGATTTTGTTTATCTAAACTTGAAACAGCCTGATAATATTGCAAATAATAAAAAAGATGAACAATTTATTTATTTAAATACTTTCATTGATCCAGAGACTAAGTCTGAGACAAATCAAATTGATTTTGTCCCCTTCGAAAAGGCAACTCTTTTCTCTCCAGAAATGTTGGAAGAATTACCAGAGTGTTACAAAATTTATACTTCTGAAGTATTTCGAATTCCAGAAGTTGAAGCAGTTCAACAATATGGAGACTATAACAATTGGTTGATGGGAAAAGAAAAAACAAAGGTTCAACATAAACCTAAGCTAAAGGCTAGACAAACCAACCATTTAAAAGATGTTCAAAAGGAAATCAACCCTCAAAAAATTGTTGAGCAAACATTAGAAGAAAATAGAATTCGTGACGAAAAGGGTGAAGATTCAAAATTTAAAAACAAAAAACGTCATTCTGTTACGATGAAATTGAAATAGTGTACGGAGTTTTGATATGTTAAATATTTTAGCTAAAACGCAAAAATTAATCACTATTCTTAGGGTAGCATTAGGTATTGTACTGATTGGTGTTGCTACAGTTTGTTTGTGTCAAGAATTCAGTGTTAAGTTTGAAGATATTAAACTTGTAGCAACTCTTGTTGAAGTAGCTTTTGTTGTTATATTAGCTCTATTTAGTGCATTACCACAATTTAACGTAACCAAAGATGCACTTAAACCAGTTATGACACTATTATTGATTATTAATTTATCGGAATGGAGTACCACTGGAGTAGATTTGCTATTTCGCTTATTACCTATTTTGAGTATAATATATATTTTATTATTTATTTATAATAATAATTTCAAAAGAATTGTATACTCGATGGTGATTGATAAAAATAAAGTGATTAACTTTGAACCAGATAGTTATGATAGTCATGAAGAAGTTGAAAAGGCTGCTATTAGAGCGACGATTAACACATTTAAATCTAAATATAAAAATAAAATTATTGCATACTACGTAAAAACGACTAGTAATACAAATGGTAATAAAGATATTGTGATAAATTTTGCATTAGATGGCAAGTATAAATACAAATTATTTGATGTTATAATTAGTTATAATCCAGAATAACATTACAGACAAGTTGCAAATACTGCAACTTGTTTTTAATATGCTATCATATGTGATTTAAGGTGCTTTTTATAATTTTTTGGGGTATAATTAATATAATTATTAATAAGGACGGAGAATTTATTATATGGCAAAGCCGAAAAGAAATGACACAGATTTCGTAAAAGTTCTTGCTGAACTTAATAAAGATGTTGTAGAAAGATTGGATCAACAGGCTACATCTTTAGGGTTAGCTAGGAAGCAATTAATAGCCCTGATTATTAATGATTTTGTTCATCATCCTAGAAATATACAAATATGCTTTACACCCCAAAATAAAGAGGAGCAGGATAAAGAGGATGACAAATAATAGAGTAGAAAACCTTTTTTCAAATATCAGAGAAAAATGGCACAAATTAACCCCCTCTTCACCTAAAGATGAACAAAGTGTGACACAACGCAAAACTTTAAAAAAATATGGTGTCTTTTTAAATGAGGAAAATAATTTTGTTTCTCCTGCAGTATCTCGTTTTTCAGAGTCTTACTATAAGAATTTTAAATTGGAACATATTGCTCATCCGAACACTTTTCCCTTTTTTATAACTTTAAATTCTACTGAATTAGATTTAATTGATTCTAATAGCAATATTTTAAATGAAAAGAATTTAGAAAAAACGAACAAAGTTATTCACACTGAAGGTTCTGATAAATATAAGATTTTGATAGATTACTATTCTGAAACAGATAGTAATATTATATTTAATAAATTGAGCGATTTAGATAAAAGAATTTTACTATTTATTGCCACTTTTCGTAATGTTCAATTTTTACAGATTGTTAAAGAGACAGGAGCACAAACTGCAAGAGTAGAGCGTTCATTAGAACGTTTACATCGTTATTTTTTAATAGATAAGTGGAAGTTCTATCGTGATCCTATAATCGAAGGTGAAGAAAAGAGCAATTTGATGGGGGACTGCTATTCAATTTATAGCCATGGGACAACACTATTATTAGTTCACAATCTTATTAGTAAAGAGTATACATATAAGTGGAAAGAGGTACTAAAAGAAGAAGATAGTTTTACTCCTATTCGTTGTTGGAAAACAGTTGATGCTTATTTGAGTTTTCGTCTTAAGGATGATTTTGTAAGTTATGCTCCGTTTTCATATATGGAAGCTTTTGAATATTTGGAAGAAGTAAAAGTACCATTAACTAGAAATACTACCAACCAGAATAAGAAATATACTGAACAAAGTCAGCGCATTATTCAGGAGTTAAAACCAAATAGCGAAAAGTCACAAAACTTTAAGCTAATTAAGAAACGTAAGCGTGTACCCCGTCAACGTTTCAATGGTCAGTTTGTATTGCGAAACAATACTGGTCGTAGTGTAAAAATTGATATATATCCTTTTATTACTAAATCAGAAATCAATAGTGATATGAGTAAATTAGGAAATGTTTTTAAACATTATGGACATCATTTAAAAAATGGTGTTGATGAAAACGGAGATACTAGACTATTATTGATTATCGTTGATAATCCTAGCCAAATAGAAGCAATAGAAGATCATTATCATGTCTCAGACAGTTATAATAGTTTGAATAGCATTCTTTTTTTGGATTTGACTGCAGTGAGTGAGAAAGACATTTTGTCTTCACTTAAAGTTTTAGTATTAAATAAGGATAAACAGCATAAATTAAAAACTGCTAAGTTTTCCTTCAGCAAAATACTTCAAGGAGAATTAGCGTAGTGCCAAAAACAGCAACATTTTACATTGATGGAGCAATACATTCAGCAAATTTTGATAGCTCTCCATTTTTTAAAAAGCTTAATCAACTTGCTAGAAATCAGGGATTGAAAACAGCTGTATTTTTAAATAAGTCAACATCTCAAAAAGTTTTAAACTTTTTTATTACTTCAGGTTTATCATTTACTACAAATGATAAAAATATGGCTGACAGTTCACTTGTATTAATTTCAAACGAAAAATCTTTAAAGACTGTGAAGGATAAGGGCTTTACTAATTTATTTATTGTTGATGAAATTGGTGAAATTCGCCATAATTTGTTTAATTTACTTAGAAACGAATTTGATGTTCATTATTTTACGACAAACAAGGCTTTTGAAACTTTGATTTTAAATGAATGTACACAAGAGGATAGAATATTTTTTAATGGTACTGTTTTTTTGAATAGAATTAACTGTATTTGGAGTTCACTATTAGTTACAGTTGATAATAGAGATTTTTTCAGGGAATTAAGCAATGTAGACTTATACAAGCAGGATTTTTTAAATAGTGATTATTATATACTCTCTGAACCAAATAAACCATTAAGGTTGATTGAAATTGTAAATAACACTGTTAAAACATTATCAAATTCTGATTTAATTATTGAAGAGCAATATTCGTTAGATAATAGTAAGCATAATAATGATAACGATAGCATACTTGAAAAATTAGAAGAGTTCACCAATATAAATCAATTAGTATTGACCGAACTTAAACAGATGTCTGAAAGATTTAGTAAGCTAGAAGATAAAATTGAGGAAAATACGCTTAACACCTCGAATTTTTTGGCTTCAGATGAGTTCGAAGAAGAAGACCCTTTAGCAGCTTTTCGAATGTAATTGTACATTGAATATATTTAGAGATAGTTGTATTGGGTGTTTTACATAAATTATATTACGTTAAAATAATTTGATAATTGAGGTTTATATGCCATAATATGTCATTCAAAAAAGGTTGAGTAATCAGCCTTTTTATTTTTAATTATAATTGAAGCTATGATAGTTTGATTATTGATATTGTAATTTTTAATAATTAGTGTCTTTTTATCATTAGCATAATCGAATCATAAAATAATGGAAATTCCCGCAAATATTTGATATTATATTTATATCGATATGTTTAGTAGAAAAACGGGAATTTTGTTACTAAACATAAAGTGATTAATTCGGCTACTACTTTAACAATATTTAAGAGGATATCATGAAAAACTTAGAAAAAGAATTTCTTACTTTAACAAAATGGACAATTAGATTTTTAGATTCTACTACTCCCCAATTTTTTGTAAGAGAATATCACAATGTTTTCGAACACAGAGGAATGCTATTCAATGAAGGGGCTATGCCTGGAAGTTTAGAACATCTTAGTATTTATTTGAAGAATGTTGATAAAATTATAAAAGGTAAAAATGAGGTAGATCATTATATTTATTCTTTTGGTGATAAAGAAACCTCCAAAAAAAGAGTTTATGAAATTTTCGATAATGAAATAAAAAGTCTAAAAAGGGTACAGAAATATTTTAAATAAAGGTACTATTGGTTAAGGAGAAAAAATGGTTTCAGAGACAAATGTTTTAGATAATATAGAATCCTTATTAGAAATCATGCCTTGGTATGTTAAGGATTATTATTTTGCTAAGAATGTTGCTAGATACAGTAAAAAGACATTGTACGAATATTTAAATGAATACCGTCGTTTTTTTAGATGGTTAATTGAAAGTGATATATCACACGCTTCTACTATTTCTGAAATTGATATTGAAGAATTAGAGAATCTTTCCTTGAAGGATGCTCAGGCTTTCTTTGTTTTTTTGAGGGAACGTCCACTTCTGAATACAACAGATAAGAAAAAACAAATTAAAGGGTTGTCTGAAACTGCTATCAAACGTAGTCATGCTGCTCTTTCTAGCTTATGGAAATATTTAACTGAAGAAACAGAAAATGAAGACGGTGAGCCTTTATTTTATCGCAATGTCATGAAAAAGATTTCCTTTAAATATAGAAAAGCAACTCTTTCTGCCCGTGCTTCTGCTATTAAAGATAAATTATTTTTAGGAGATGAGACTCAGAAATTTTTAGAATTTATAGACGATGATAATAGCTCAGAAGGATACGTCGCTAAAGCTAATTTAAGTCCGAGAGCATTATCTTCATATAGAAAAAATAAAGAACGTGATCTTGCATTTATTGCTTTAATGCTTGCTTCAGGTATTCGTCTTTCAGAAACTGTTAATATAGATTTGAAAGATTTAAATTTAAATACAATGACAGTTTCCGTTATAAGAAAGGGCGATAAATTAGATACGGTCCCAATAGCCTTATTTGCTAAAAAGTATTTAGAAGGTTATCTTGAAATTCGTGAAAAGAGATATAAAACGGCACAACAAGATACAGCTCTATTTGTGACTACCCAATCAGGAACTGTTAAAAGGCTTGGCGGTGCAGCAATTGAAAGGACAGTTGCAAAATATTCTCAAGCATATAAAATTCGGGTTACTCCGCATAAATTACGACATACTTTAGCAACAAGGTTATATAGTTCTACCAAAGATACAATTCTTACTGCACAACAACTAGGTCATTCTGAAAGTTCAAATCTAGTTCAGACATACGCACATGTATTAGATGATCAACAAGCTGATGCAGTACGTAAATTGTAAGTTATTTCTATTAACATCAAAGAAGCTCTCCAAAATAATATTTGGAGAGCTTTTATATATAGCTTCAGCATATATCATAACTATAATATGTATGACAATTTCAATAGTTATGATATGTGTCATAGTTGTAATATTGATTATAAGTGTAATAAGTATAATAATTATTATGTTTATTATACATGTAACATTGATAATAGTTGTAATATCATTATTCTTCAAATTCATTTAAAAAGGTAATACCTAATTTATTTTTAGAATCATAGATAAATTTTTTATTTACACCAATTTTTGATTTAATTAGACTATTTTCGATAAGATCGTCAATAATTTCTGGTGTAAGACCAATGTGTGGAGCTATTTTGCCAAAGTTTGCTTTCTGATTGACTATTTTACCAATAATTTTTGCAATGTGACCTAAGTCGTTTGCTCTTGTAAAATACGTCAGTAAAACTGGAATGGAAATAAAGTTAAGAATCATTTTGTGGGGCAAAATATTTAAATATGAACGACAAGCTACTTTAAAATTAGCCTTATTGAAATTCATTTCATTATATTCTACGTATTTTTTTAATTTCTTTTCAGCAGATGCGAACATTGGGAAAAACAATAATCTGTAATAGTTCAGCATGATATCATCGACCACTTTGCTATCTTTGAAGTCGTTTAACAAGTGCTTTTTAATAGATCTTTCTGCTACTAATTGATTGTTAGATAATAGTTCACATTCGCTTAGAATCCCGTGTAATCCAATTCCATAGATCATATTCTGAATAATATTTTTAACAGTACCTGTTTTGGCGGAATCTCTATATTTTTCAAGGTTAAACACAAGTTGTTCAGAATTAATGCTATAAATTTCTATGTTATCTTTCACAATATTTCTCCTATATTTTTTCCTATTATTAATTTTAATACTTTAAATGTTACTTTTCAAGTAACTAGTGATACCTATTATTTATATAAAGTAGATAATAAATTGATATTTTTGAAAATATTTTGACAAATTTTAACTATTAGAATAGTTGCCTTATATATTTTATATGACACAAAAAAGCCAACAATAATGTTAGCTTTTTTGTGTCATATAATGTTAAACGGATTCAAAAATTGTAATTATATTGTTTGGTTTAACAATCTTGTTACAAGAGAAATTTTCAAAATCTATTAACAATTTATCAACTTCATCTAAGAATTGAAAAATGTCTTTTTTGATAAATTTTGTTTCTTTTTTAAGTTCAACTTTTACTAGTTCTTCATCAGTATAGCTGTTAGCATCTGCAGTGTTATCGTCAGTAAAATAATTTTCACTTTCAAATTTTTGAAGCGCTTCTTCTATTTCTGAAATATCTGCAGAATTTTCTACTAATGGTGAAATCACCTTTTGCTTTGCTAAAAAATAGTTTAGTCTATCTTGTTGTGGGAAGTTGGCACTAGTAACACCGCGATTAACAGTAATTTGGTCAATCATGATGCTTTTTTCAATCTTTTTAGCCTGAGTCAGTAGATTATCTAATACTTGATTGATTTTTCTAATCGTAATTTTTGGACTTGAAAAATCTACATCTACTGAATATTGATTAGCTCCAACTATTTTTAGTTGAATAATTTTATTGCTAACATATTGGCTTGTTAGAGATGTCATTCGTAGCTTAAATCCTCTATAAATCGCTAAGGTACGCATTGTTTGAGGCACTGCTACATTATTTTGCATTTCATAGTGTAATTGATTCCCAGCAAGTTCTTTATCGGTATATAATTGTCCACTTTCAGGAAAGAACATTGAAAATTTATTTTCAGATGTTTTTTTCTGGGTTTGTTGGCTCAATTTAATATCTTCTTTTAAGCGTTTTAAGCGATTTCTAGATAATAGTAGTCTTTCTTTAGCCGTTTCAAATTTTCGTTTTGAGATACTGTAATTAGAAATCCAAGCTGACTTTTGTTTTTTAAGTAATTGCACTTCATTATCAGTTTCAATTTTTAATTTTATATAAGGATTTCCTGTTGCTATAGCTTTAAATTCTGAAGCTGTTAGGGTTTGCTCATCAATATCATCAGCAATACGAATTGGTGCTTTATCGGTCATAATTTGTGTAATAAATTTCAACTTATTTTCTTGAATTTGCCACAAATAATTATCAAATGATCCAGTAGTAATATAATAATAAACCAGAACATTCTCGTAAATATTACCTTGTCGGATAAGTCTACCATTTCTTTGTATAAAGTCTGATGGTTTCCAAGGGACGTCTAAGTGATGGACCGCCTTCATTCTACGTTGAACATTAAGTCCAGTACCACCTTTTTCAGTTGAGGCTATTAATATTCTTATTTCGCCTGCATTGACTTTGCGCTGCAATTGTAAACGTGCCTTTTTATTTTTTGCATCGTGAATAAAAGCTATTTCATTTTTAGAAATTCCACCAAAAACTAAAAGTCTTTTTAATTCTTGATATAGATTGAATCCTTTTTTGCTAGGTGTCCCTATATCTGAAAAAATCATCTGTGTTCCGCGATTAGACTCTTCATCTTTGTAAATTTTAACAACATTTTCAACTACTTGTTGTAATTTATTGCTATCTTTAGATGAATATATAGTATCGTCAAGTAGTCGCATGTCAATCGCTAATTTCCTAGCTTCTCCAGTGATTTTAAGCATATTATCTTCACTTGGATTGACAGTTCCTGATTTTACATTTTCTGAACGTTCTACAAGTTCTTGTAGATATTCTTTTTGAGCAGAAGTCATCTCACTCTTAATCGCAATGCGCTTTTCTACCGGTACAGGTAGTTGCAGTGATTTAGTCATTTGAATATCTGCTGTGATCTTATAGATTTTCAGTAGTTCAGGTAAATTAGTAAATTTAGAGAACCTTTTTCGTGAAACATATTTGCCCGTTGGACTTAATTCTAAGCTATTTTCAATAATTCCAAAGGCACCAACCCAAGCATCAAAATTACCTATTTCAAGTTTATTTAAAATATCTGGCTGAATGTAATTCATCATTGTGTACATTTCACTAATAGAATTTGATACAGGTGTTCCTGTAGCAAATACTACATTAGTACCATTGTGCTCTTGTTGAATAGAACGTATTTTCATTTCCATATCAATATTTTTTTGAGCGGTAGTACTACTTATACCAACGACATTGCCTAATCTTGTCACTGGATGGATATTTTTGAACTTGTGTGCTTCATCTACAAAAAGCATATCAATTCCCAATGATTTAAAATCGATGAAGTTATCACTTCGTTTGTTCAGATTGCTAGTTAATTTTTCAAGTCGTTTTTGAAGATGAATTTCCATTGATTGAGCCTTTTTAAAAGTAATTCGATCATTATTTTTTTTGGCATATTCAATGATTTCTTCCAATTTTGCGATTTTATCTTGAATGAAATTACATTGTTCCTTTTGGGATACTTTAATCTTTTCAAACTGACTATGCCCTATAACAATTGCATCATAATCATGGGATACAACACGAGAAATGAAAAGTTTTCTCCGAGATTTTTCGAAATCTCGTTCAGTTGTGACAAATACTTTTCTGGTAGGATAAAAGCGCATAATTTCTTGCCCAAATTGAGCTGTCAAACTTGAAGGAACAACATAAAGCGGTTTATGAATCAATCCAAGATCCTTCATTTTGAAACCAGCGCTAATCATTGTTAATGTTTTACCAGTTCCAACTTCATGGGCTAATAGTGCTCGTTTATCTTCTATAATTCGTTGAACTGCATTTAATTGGTGCGTTCTTAGTTTTGCTGTTTTAATTAAGCCATCTATAACTAAGTGTTCTCCATTATATTTACGTGGAACATAGCTATTAAATTTATTGTTGTAAGCATTTTCGATTGCTCGTTTTACATCATCATGCTCTTCAACAAAGTTTTTGAAAAGATTTTCTATTTTTCTTTCCGCTTCACGTAAATTTGCTGTTTCAACTTCATCAATTACCCTTTTGGGCTTTTCTGATGTCCCAATATTTTTCATAATGTTGGGTTTATCTGAATTAAGAAGATATAATAATATCTCATGACCTTCAGAGTAGCGACCAGAATTCAAACCTAAACGAAGATTGGTAGCTCTATATCGTATCTTTCTTACAAAATCACCTTTTAACGTACGTCCAAGAGGTGTAGTTGAAATAACTTGATTAGCTAATATACTATCTAGTTGAACATCGTTTTCTCCTCCAAATGTTTGGTAAACAAACATTCCAATTACATTTTCTGGAATCCATACAGAACCTAAATTATAATTTATTTCTGAAATCAAGATCGGTTCTGGTAGGACTTGGTCTAAGTTTTTTAAATATTTTTTCCAATCAGCGGCTGTATCTCCTTTTTCTAGGAGTTTTTCAACCATCTTCTTTTTAGTAAGCACGTCTCCAGAGAGTACGGCTTCTTTAACACTATACGCGACAACATTAGTAAGATAATATTTGTTTATATTAACCATTATTTTATCATCGAGTTCTTCTACAAGTTGCTCTTCGCTACAAGGATAAATCGATAGCATAAAATTTAAGTCTACATCTCCTTTTTCAGAAAGACTTATATTTAGAGCTTCAATTGCTGTAGAGACCTTTTTATAAGTCTTTTTAGGACGGATTAAAGGCTTAGTGAAAGCTTCTGACTTTTTGTAAACTATTTTAGTTGAATCATTTTCGTCTAAAACTTCTTCCTCTAGACTAGCAATTAATGGATATCGATCATCTCTTTCAAATAAACTTGAATTTACTCGTGAATTTATATATCCATATTTCTCCACAAAACTATCGTATGTTTTGTTAAGTAATTTAAGTAATTGTTCAAATTCATCATTTGAGAAGAGCGATGTAGATTGAATATCAATAATTTTTTGGTATACATTTTTAATTGCAATCATTCCGCAAATGCGCTCTTTCTCACTTTTCCGTAATTCTTTTTCATAAAAGATAGTTCCTTTATATAAGCCTTTTTTATCTCCCTTTATTACAGGAGTATCACTAATATATTTATCGGTAACTATATTAGGGTTTTTATGATAAGAATCTCGAAATTCATTTACTGCTTTCTCATCTTTTTCCCAGTTAACAATTTTTTTATTGCTATTTTGGTAGAAAGTAATTTCGGCAGAACGAGTAGATTGCTGTATTCCATTTGAATCTCGATAATAAATGTTGCCTAAATCATCGCAGGCATATTCGTTTAATCGGATTTTTAAACCATTTAAAATTTCACTTTTTGATAAATCATTATCAGCTATAACAATTTCTTGTCTGTTACTTTCAAACTTGCTTAATGGTGATACATTATTTAAAGCATTATGAAGTTGTAACTGTAGTGAAGTATTTTTTTCAGGAGCCAACGTTAATGTTGCACCATTGAAATGTTTAATAGCATAATCTCCTAATACTTGACTATTTCTGATATCTTTTTCCTTTAAAAAATATGGATTGATGAATATACGTCCCTCATTATCTAAAGTACTTCGAACAGCTGGTGAATAAATTTTATCATCCGACATACAAATATGATCTAAATCTTTTTGAAAATATAGAATATCTGTTGTAACGTCTGTGCCTGCTATTTTTTTAAAAGCATTATTAGGCAGTCTGACACCACCCAAAAATGCTGATAATTCCTGAATCTCACTTAAAATTGATTGGCGCTTATCTACAGTTCCCGTAGATGTGATAACTGAGACAATTCCTTTATTTTGAATAACATCAAAAGATTTTCTAATAAAATAATCATGAATAAGATATGACTTATCGCCATATTTTTTATCATATATTCTAATATCAGAAAAAGGAACATTTGTTATAACTAAATCAAAAGGTGTTCCATGAAATTCAATCGTTTCAAATCCTTGAATCTTAATATTAGCTTCTGGAAACAATTGTTTAGCTATAGCGCCTGTAATTGTATCTAATTCAATTCCAAAAAGGGTTGAATTAGCTCTAATTTCTTCTGGCATAGTTGCAAAGAATATCCCTGTCCCCATTGCTGGATCCAGAATATTACCACCCTTAAAACCATTATTCAATAAGGTTTGCCACATTTCTGAAGCAATCATAGGATCAGTATAGTATGCAGTTAGAGAACTTGCCTCTAATGATTTATATTCATCTTTGCTAACTAATGCTTGTAATTGTTTTCTTTCTGTTTCATAACGGCTTAACGTAAAAAAATCGTTACTAATTCCTCCCCACCCAACATAACGTGCAAGAATTGCTTGCTCAGCTTTTGTAGCTTGTTTACCACTATGTTCAAGTTTTTTAACTAAACTAATGGCTTCTAGGTTAGCTGCTATTTTCTCTACATTAGTGCGTGGAAAAGTTATATCTTTACTTATTTTAAAATTTCTTACATTCTCCATTTTTATATTTCCTCCATAAAATACAAAAAGACTGAAAAAATCAGTCTTCCGTATTCTTACCTATTTAATAGTAAATATTTTGTTTATTAGCAAATTGTAAAAAAGCACGTGCTGCATTCCAAGCTTCCGTTGGGACCTGCTGGTTATGATCTGCTCGGAATTGGATAATCTTTCCCTTGTGCATTTCTAAAGTATACAAAGGTGTATCAGGAGCTTTAATATTCCTTACAAAAAAGATTGAAGTTTCTCCTTGTTGTTGACGTTTAACATACGTACCAACGCAATGATGAAGACTTTTGCCCTCTTGCTTCAATTCTTCTAAGCGTTTAGGAACTTTAAATTTATAGCAACCGATAGTTGTTTCCAATTTCACTAGATCGTTCAATCTACTAGCATATTCTTTGTTATTTTCTACAAGATTCATAGCTTCATAGTTTGCTACCGCTTCACCATGGGCTTGCTTAAAATTTTTAGGAATAACTAAATAGTCCCCCTTAAATTCTAATCCAACAGCTGTAACTAATCTGATATAATCGCGATAGTCAACAGCTGAAACACCTTCACGAAGCGCCCAATGTTGAAATCTAATAGGCTTAACACAACTAGGAAGTAGGTCTAAATCATCTTCAGAGAATAGCTTTTCAAATCCATCGATACATTTTCCTAACTTATCTTCGATAGTTTGTTTTGTTCTTACCTCAGCAAAAGTTATATCACTATTTTTAAAAACCGATTTATGCTTCTTAACAAAGTTAAATGTTAAACGTCGCATATCAGCGTGCTGGTAGTTATAAGAAATACCATAATAGCAATCTCCTAAAATGTCTTTTTGTAACCCACGCGCTCCAATTTTTTGAACATACTCAAGTATATTACGATATTTATAGATACGGGGTAATTCACCTATTACACTACTATACCGACGAGCGAAAATAGTGTTAAGGTCAACATATTTCAATTCAGACACAGATTGTAATCGTTGAATAAATGAATCTTCATTGTATACCCAACAATCGCTATAAGGACCTTTGAAGATTCCGAGCATTGATAACCCGTTAAAATATTCTCCACTTTTATATCCTAATTTGATATGTTTATCATTTGAAAACTGTTCAAAGTTATATAACTTAATATCAAATTTTTCTTTGCCTTCAGCAATATACTGTGTAATTCTATAAGTCTGAATTTCAATTCTTTTAGATGTAGCCCCTAACCAGATAAAGTAATCTCTGTTAGCGTAAAAATTGAAACTTGTATTTTTGGTTAAGCGTTTATGTATACATTCAGAGAATGTCTTACGTTCAGAAGATTGAATATTTCTTTCTTTGTTAGACCACTCATAAATAGGAAATTTTCCAAATGCCCAATCAAAGAATTTTCTAGGTGCTTTTAAATGATTGTCGATAATTTTTTGATTAGTAGGTGTTGTAGTCATTATTCTTCACCCCCATCAAAGTCAGCAAATAAATCTAATTGTCCATCAACAACTGATTTATCTTTTACAGGAACTTTCTCAGAAACATTTTTTTGTACTGAAGGTGTTACCTGTACTTGTACTGCAGCTTTTGGAGCTTGAATCTCTTGAATTACTTCATCATCACTAATGAAGTATTCTCTTATCCAATTATAAACAACTGCATCATCTACTATAACAGCTTGATTCTTATTACTTTTTAGATAGTTTTCAGCAACTTTTTTAGTACAGTAAGAAAGTGCACCATTCAGTGTACGTTCACTCTTTAAAATTCCAGCAATCAACTCTAAATCGTCTGATTGCTCACATAACCAATTGTGAATACGTTCTAATTCAGGAGTATATCCTGCACTTGTTACTTCTGCTGTTAATTTATCAAAAGCTACTAATTTATCAAATTCAGTAATTTCGCTTTCATCTGATGTAGTTACTACTTCTTTTTGTTGTTTTTCCTGAATTTTTGGAAGCCATACTTCTTTATAAAAATCAGATTCTTCATCAAAAAGATCGTCTGCTCTTGCAGCCCTAACAATGGTATCAAAATCGTTATTATAAGTATCAGCATACTCATAATATTTGTCCCAAGCTGGATAAAACTCCTCAGGGATATTATCACGATTCATTTTACCGATTTGAGCCCCAACATTGTAAACAGCATCCAGAACCTTTGTAAAGTCTTTAGCCGTTACTTTACTAGTTTCTTTTGTAGTATTACTTTTTTCTTCAGATAAGCCATACTGCGCAACAATTGAATTAAATTGTTCGTTATAGTAATTTGTAACTTTATCCCAAGTCTCATCAACTGCTACTTTTAGATTTCTAAGCAGAGACACTTGTTCATCAAATGACAAATCTTTTTTTGCTAGGTAATCTTCGATAGTATCATAATCAATAGGACTTCCATCGATTGAAAGGAAACCTATAACGTCATCGTTTGCAGAATCAGCAACGTAAAGATGAATACCATTTTGATTATATTGAATATTATCTAAACCTTGTAGATGGAAAGAAAAATTCAATAACGCTTCATCAGAAGCTCCTAAATTTTCAAGTTGATCATCATGCCACAAATAATAAATTTCACCATTGGTAATATCCGAAATCATTTCATCAATTATTTGGTGATTGTTTGCACTTTTATTTTTAGAAAAATCTTTTTCAATCTTAGAGTAAACACGTTGGTTAGCTTCTAAACCGTCACCGACGTCAAGACGTTCATGATCGACTACTTCTTCTCCTTGCATTTTATCAAAATAGAATTTAAAGTAGCCTCGAAGTGATGATAAATGCAAACGCTCGTCATACTCTTTGATTGTATCTAAGAGTTCTTGTGTCACTTCTTGACCTGAAAAATCTGGAATATCGATATCTCCATGACCATTTTCGTTAAATTCAACAACCCATTTGATATCTTCTTGCACGCTTTTAGCTACTGCTTCTTCTATTTTATTTACTACTTCTTCATTTCTATTATTCATTTTTCTTCCTCCATATAATAAAAGTGAGGTAACACTTGTTACCTCGGCTTTTTTATTACTTTACTTTTTTATTTGTTTCAAATTATACAGCTTGTTTAAAGTTTTCTGGTTCAAATTCGATGAATTTATCATCATCAGTGTCAACATAAGATTTAATATCGCTAAGGAGTTCATCATAAATATTACCAATGAACCCCCAGCAACTATCTACTTCTTCTCCTAATTTATTAAATAGTCGATAACCGTAGACATATCCATTAGCCCATGATGTATAAGTTTCTAGTCTTGCTTCTACCATAGAAAAGGCTTGTTCACAACATTTTTTACTAAGGCGTTTAACCTTAAATTCGTTACGCAAAACTTCCTTTTCTTGCCACACAAAACCTACGACACTTCCGTCCCAGTAATCAATATGATTACCAAGATAATATTTAATATCTGAATGATCGTAACAAAGGATTGGTTTAGCAATAATACCGACCTTATCAAGGGCGTCACAAAGAGCGTTTGCAAACTCTACAACTCCTTTACCTTTTTCCAGACATTTTTCTTGAATTTTGTCGAAAGCATCGTCACTTTCTAATTCATAATTGATCCAGTCTTCAGGACTACGAAAATCATTTTCTTGCATACTATAGTAACCTGACTGCCATGTATAATAATGGAATAATGTTCCCCATTCCATAGGACTATCACATGAGCAAGAGTCATCAGCATAGATAGCAAGGATTTCTCCAGATTGATTTTTAAAAGTTCTCAAAGCTGTATTTAATTCGTTAAGCATAATTTTTCCTCCATAAATAAAAAAGAGTTACCAAACGTTACTCTTCTTACATTTCTCCATTTTCATTGTAAATTTAGTTAAAAATCAAATAACGAAAGCTGTTCTCCAACATTAGTCGGTTCAACATCTTTAAATACCAAATGATATGTCATTGGTTCTGATTGTTTTACTGTATAGACAGGTTGAATATCTTTAAAATCCTTAAAGAGTTCATCAAAATAATCAAAAACTTGCTGACAAATCGGTTTAAATGCTTGATAAACAGCTAGGTTATTGTATGTTTCAGTTTGTTTTGTTAAGCAAGTATCACCATCGATAGTATAATGTACCCAAAGTTCAAAGGCACGCGCAAATATTTCTGTTGGTGTCGTATAGTAGTCCCAAGATTTAATAATATGAGCATACTCATTCGTCCCCATTGCGCAATCAAGAAGGTTAGTCGCATACATACTTCTAATCTTAGCAAACGCTCCAGAATTACTACTAATCATTCCTTCTTCTCTTCCATATGTATCATCTAAATAGTGACCATATTCATGAATAAAGGAAGATGAATCTCTAACGTCGATTGCTAAAATATTTAACATAGGAACATATAGTCCAGTTGCATGGTGTTTACCTAACTTGCGTACTTTCAATTCAGGTTCAATAGTACTATGTGGTACTCTATTACAAAGTGATTCCCAATCACTCTCTACTAAACGGAACAAATTATAATCAAATTTAAGACCTTGATAATACTCAGTATCAATCTCTGATTTACAAAATCCTAATTGATTAAAGCTAGTTGTTCTATTCAACTCATCGTCTTGATATATTTTATTGTCACAGACAGTAGCAATTTGCTTGTGAGTCATTCGACAATAAGCAGTATTGAGTGCTGTTGCTTTAGCAATATCATAATTTTGTTTAATGTATTCACTAATCTCTAAACTGATATACCAAGCAGCACTAGCATATTTATCTACTGGATAGTCTGAATCAGTAACTAAGCTAAAAAAGCTAAATGAAACCACTGCATATGAGACTGTATTAAGATGCCCAAAATTATAACGTTGCATATCTTGCTTACTTTTTGATTTGAACAAAACATCATCAAAAATTGCAAAATAAGTTGGCTTTAATTCCCTCATTCCACTATCTGGTTTTGGACTATATACCATAACAACAATTTTGTCAGTGATTTCTTCAAACTCCTCTTGCCCACCATCAAAAGTTGTACTGTAACAAATTAATTTTTGTAGCGCTTCTTGAACATTAGTATCTACATCATTAAATCTTCTAAAGTTAATTGTAACTTTTTCGGTTTCTGATGGAACCATTGCTACTAAATCATCAATAGAAAACGTTTGGTGCTCTACTGCTCTGACCTTACTAAGATAAGTCGTCATTTTACGACAAATGCTAGTTGATGAATCAGTATCTTTTAATTTTGGAAAAGTAATCTTCTTTTCTGTAATAGTACCTGCTGCTTTAACTAATAAATTTACCATAATATTTTCCTCCATAAATAAAAAAGACTAGCTACAATAACTAACCTTCCAAATCCTTACTTATTTTTTATTTTGTTGCTAAGACGTTTACAAAGACTTGGGAGGTAGTATAAATTACTCCTCCTAATGTCATTAGATTAAACGAAGTTAATGCTAATATCTTAATAGTTTTGGCGCGTGCTTGACTTACTTGTCTATCCATGCGATTCATCTCTAATAACGATAGGACTAATAAATAAGCTCCGCTCACTATTAAAGCATATGCTATTAAGATAACAATTGGCAACCTCATAAATTTTTCCTCCACATCACTCTATAAATAGATTTAATCCATATTAGCTCTCCACAAATGAATTTCTTCTGTTTCTGATTTAGGTGACAAAAGATAATCATCGAGTCCTTTACCAAAGTCCCATTGCATTATCCTAGTCAAAACACCATTTTTACGTGCTAAATAGTCACAACAATCAGAAAGACTTTTGTAAACAGCGTCATTATCTGCAAAATCTTGATCATAGGCGAGATAAGCGGTTGTAAAACCATGTTTCACAATATCTTTGGCTACGTATTTCCACGAGCTAACACCTGCCATTGCCATTACTAAAACAGAACCTAATTTATTAAGGCGTGATTCTGGTGCTAAAGAAGCAACAATATCACCTTTTAATAACCCTTCTGTCATAATAATATTATCAATCTTGTTCATTAAATAAACTCGACTGTTCCCGTAATTATCAAATCTTGCTTGAGCTAAGATTTCATCGGGAAAAGCATAGTGAGGTACTGAGTTACCTGATGTTCCCATTGGTTTATTACCTGAAGAAACATACAAGTATTTGGGACTGCTTTTAATTGTAAAATGAAAACCACTATTTAAAGAAACTTCTGTTTCTTTAGTTACGCCCTCTGCAAATACTTCAAATTCTGGTAAACGATAAACTTTATATTTAAAGCCTTCTGCTACGTTTTGAATAGATACTCTATATTGATTTCTATAGCTACTATCAAAACTTGCTGAATAATATCGCTTATCATCATCTACTCTAACTTGCATTCCAACGATTTGCCCCCACTCATTACGCCATGGAATTAAAAGTCCACTTTGGGTTTCAAAAATAGGAACTTGTTGTTTTTCGCTAAAGTAGAAACCTGGAACGCCTTTCCAAGCATCTTTTTCTAAACCATTAGCTAAAAATAGTTTTTCCCATACCGTTGTAATTTGGGGAACAGGACTATTTTTAACCTTTTTACTACTTTCAATTTGCTTTCTAAGATTTTCTGGTTGACCAGAAGCATATCCTCGCAATTGAATTTGTTCTCGTGACAAACCTCTTCTATTCATCAATTGATATAAGTGTTCATCAGATAAACCCAAAGTTTGAATAACAAGACTATATACTTTATGAAGTACATTAGCGCGTGCTAATTTCTCACCTTGATTTACTACTAGGGTTTTTACATTAACTTTTTGATAGTTTTTCAAATCGTAAAGTGTTCCACCCATATAGCTTGGTTTAGTATTATCAATTTGACGCATACATACTGCTTTAGTTTGATTTTCATTTACACAGCACCAATCAGTTTTCCCACAAATAGGGCATGGAAAAGTATGATCTACACGCAACCATAAGCTTCCACCTTTTGTTCTAAATGTTTTTACCATAATTTCTCCTAACGTTTTACGCTTACTTATTTTTAACATTAAATAATGACTAGACTTCCTCGGCACCTGTCAATTCGTTCTAGCCACTTGCATAAAAAAAGACTAACCGCTCCACTGCAGCTAGACTTTTTTCCAAGACATTTTAGGATTTTGTAAAATAAAAAAAGGTACTCAAAAAGCCGACCTCGATTTCCCTTTAAAAAAAAGAGTCCTCTAGTCGCCATAAGACCCTAACTAAATCTCCATTTAGCGGTTTTTCGACAAGACCCTATTACACCCCGTGCAATAAGTTACGCCTTGCTAGTCCTATGCAATGTCATGAGTTCCTGTACACATTATTCAACAAAATCGTTGAGATCCATAAGCCCTTGTTGAAACGATACGTTCTGGCTCAAGAACATTTTGTATCGTTTAATTACTTTATTCATTAGTAAATCATCTTGATTTAGCTACTCTAATGAATTCTAATTTTAAAGAACACCCGTTCTTCTACTTTCGTAGCGAAAAGTAAACTAAATGTAAAATATTTTTACAACCTTATTATAACGATTTATTTTTCAATTAACAAGGAAAATTCTATCACTTTTTACTATCATAGATTTCTAATGATGTGATAAAATAAACCTAAAGACTTATAATACCGTACTCAGAAAGGACCTCTCTCAATGGTTAAAAATACTACAACCCAAAATACTGAACTATTACTTTCAAAAGCGCCTAATTTTATGTCAGAATATGTCTTATTTCACAATGACTCATTAGATAATATTCCAACCCCTTTTTACAGACGTCTAGTTGAAATAGACAAATTCTTAAAATTTTATGCTAGAGAAAAACACACTGCCTATGTTGAATTAACCTTAAAGGATCTTGAAGACCTCCCACTAGATATTATTCAGCTCTATATTAAAAATTCTCATTTAAAAGCTTCTAGTATGAAATTTATGCTATCAACACTGTCTGTTTTTTGGAACTATTTCACTATTTATTCATTCTCACTGGAGCGAGGAAAACCTTTATTTTATCGACATGCCATTAATGAATGGAAGGTTGCTTACAGCGACACCTATGAAGCGATTAAAAATAATAGCGAACTTATTAGTAATAAACCTAAAAAAGAGTACCTAAACCTAAAAGAAGCAAAAAAACTGTTAGATTTTATTGATAACTCCTTTGTTTTAACACTTTCAACTCAAAAAAAGGTTGATAACTGGAAAAAAAATAAAGAACGTAACTTAGCTATCATAGCTTTACTTATTGGATCTGGAATTTCTGTTGAAGAAATGGCTCGTTTAAACATTACAGATATAAATATGAAAAAGGGTGAGGTTGTAATTTCAAGGAATAACCACAAACATACTATTAAATTATTGGACTTTACCATTCCTTATATCACTAACTACGTAAAATATCGCAGAAAATGGTGGGTAGTTGGAAAAAACGAAGCAGCATTATTCTTAAATCAACAGAAAAAAAGAGGAAGCACAAATCTCTTCACAACTGTTATCCAATTAATTAACAAATCGTGTTCACAAACAATTTCAGCAACTATACTTCGTGCAAGTCACGCGCATATTGTTTACGAAAAAACTCATGATTTATCTGCTGTTAAAGATATTCAAGGATTCAAAAATTTGAATGCACTGGAAAAAATTTTATAATATTCAAGAATTCATTAAAATCGATATAAAACAAAAAGGACAATTAAGTATAATTGTCCTGAAATTATAGCTCTTACTTAAATTTATTTATAGGTATAGGTAGCTGAACTAACATATAGTTAGAAGTTCCTTTATTTTTTTGTGTGGATATAACCTACAAATGCTTGGGTAGCTAAACATAGCAAGTAGAGAATAAATAATATTTTAGATGGATCATTATTTACTCCTGTAACAATTTTGTACAAATGATATCCTGACGAAATAAGAAAAATAGTAGATGTTACCAAAAACCAAAACAGTGCCCAAATAAATTTTACATTTTCTTTTAGTAGTTCATGAAAGCAATTTCGAATCAAAATAACATTCAAAAATATAGCTACTAACACTATCCAATAATTGATATTCATTTTCTTTCCTTTTCTCTTTAATTATAAAACACTCCACTATCAAAATATTTATGAATAACATAGAAGTCATTATATGATAACTCTAGTACTTCTATATGTCATTTATTCCTGCTCTTATTAAGATAGGTCATCTAATATAACGGCTTAGCAGTGCCATCTGAATAATTAATAGTCGCATTTTTAGATGTATTATTGAGAGTAACACTTGAAACTTTTGATTTAGTTTTAGCATTTCCAAAATTATTTAAGTTGACGACTATATTATTTCCGTTACTATCAAAACCAGTCCAATATAAAGAAATACTACGAGGAACCAAATCATTTCCATGATAATTTGCTCTTACGTAATAATCTAAAGTAGAATTTTGATGTGATTTCAGCCATTGATTCAATTGTAATTCATAAAATAACATACTATTTGGATTGCTACTGTCAACTTTGTGATCATTCATAGTGCCAGCATTAAGATATCTTGTTTGTGGAACTAAATTTTTAATTTCAGAATTCTGACCTGAGAACAAATAACCAATTAAATGACCTCGATTCATTAAATACGATTTTTTAATATGTCCTTTTTCATCTTCGTATTTAAATCTATAGTTATGCCAGCCGACTGGATCAACAGTGATACGTTCTTCTCTATCAGAAGTTGGTTTGTCTGAATATTTCAACTGAATATGCCCATCTGTAGCTCTTCCTAATGAGTCTAATTCACTATTCACAAATTGTTTACTTCCTGTAAATGCCAATGGAGAATAGTCAGAAGTTCCTTTAACCTTAGAAGCTTTTGGAGTTGAAGCCTTCAAACCGTTATCATTTGTTGAAGTTTCATGTGAAGATAAAAGACCTTTAGTCTGATTAGCAGCATTTGCAATATCATTACTACTCTTAGCTAGAATGACACTTTTGATATTATTAGCAAAACCTAGTATAGGAATTCCCTTGATTCCTGCAAAAGTTAGTGCTCCACTTACGATAATAAAACTAATTAATAAATTTAAAGAACATCCCAAAAGAGATGACCCAGTATTTTTTTTACTCAAAGATTTTCTCCTTAATAAACTACCTCAGAACTAAAGTATCATACTTTCTTGTCTGCAGGTTTTATAAAATATATTATTTGTACGCAAATACTTCGTCAGTATACTACTTAGATTAAAAACTGGAAAGGGCTAAAAATAATTTTTTGCTATCATAGATTTTATATGGACTTATTTTAACTGTTTGTAACACTTTTAACGCATACTACAACTACTACACTTGTTGTGTTTATCAGAAGCATGATATTCGTTATATTTATCATAAATGTTATATGTATAACAATGATGACAATAGTTATATTTGCAATATAGATATAATTAAACAATAAAAAAGAAGAAAGGCTATTACCTTTCTTCTTTTTTCCAAGTTTTAAGCTATGCCCTCTTATATTTCATTGAAACTACATAACTACCTACTGCAAACATTAAAATCATACCTAAAAAGCCAATTTTCCAGATTCCTTCTCCACCTGTTTTAGGAATAGTGAAACCTTTATCATTAGTTACTTCATAAGTTGCTGAATAGACATAATATTTTTGTTCTTTTTCGTTCCATTCTGCTTTAGAAGTATCAATATTTTGTTTTTGGGCTTCTTCTTTAGTATAAGTCAATGGTAGGGTTGTCTTAATACTATCTTTTAGCAATGTATA
This sequence comes from Streptococcus ruminicola, assembly GCF_011387195.1. Classification (NCBI taxonomy): domain Bacteria; kingdom Bacillati; phylum Bacillota; class Bacilli; order Lactobacillales; family Streptococcaceae; genus Streptococcus; species Streptococcus ruminicola. Next base: position 18,799 of record NZ_CP046920.1, on the reverse strand, counting down.
ACCTGCTGGAGTTTTTGTTTCAGTGATTTGATATTCACCTTGTGGTAGATTAGTAAAATCAACTTCACCATTTTTATCAGTTGTTAGTTTTACTGATTGACCCACTTCAGTAACTGCTGGAGTATACTGAGCAACACTCAATTGTTCTTCATCTGAATTTTTAACCCATTTAACTTCATATGTAACACCTTCAAGTGGTGTTGTACCATCTTCTTTGTATTTCTTAATTTTAATTGTAACTGGTGTTTTTTGTACTTCTACTTCGTGAAGACTAACCTTAGAAACAACTTTTGGAATGGTAACACCTTCATACTGTGGTGTTTGAGGTTTAGGATCATAGTGAGGAACAGCTGGAGCTACAGGTGGTGTTGGTTCTGTTGGTTTAGTAGGTTCTTTTGGTGGTTCTTTTGCAAGAGGACTAACTGGTAAAGTATTGATACCAAACCAATAAGTGTACGAACCCATGTGTGATGCGCGTGCTCCCCCCATATCACCTTGACCGTATGTTACTGTATAACTGTCACCACCTGAGGTAATACTAGCTAGAATTGCCCCTTTATAGGCATAACGACTACTACTTGTATCCCATTCTTCAGGTAATCCTAAATCAGATGAATTATTTCCTCCACCTGTTGCCCAAGCAGAATTGGCAGGATCATTGCATTTTTTAATACTAGAACCAGTAATTTCAACTAAGTCACCAGAACTGTCTTTCACATATTCTAGACCAATAACATTGTGATTTAGAGAATAGTGCGTGAACACACCCGGAGTTTTTTCTGTAAAACGGACTTGACCTTTTGCAGTATAATAACGAGCTGTTACTCGGAATTCAATACGGTCCGTTCTCCAATTACCATTTCCTTCGTTACGGTATGCAATAAAGCCTTCTGTTGGGTCATTTGGAACAACAAGCCATACTCCGCTACCATCAGATGGTGTCGAAACAGCTGTAATATCATACTGGATTCCAGTAATTCTATCACCATCAAAGGTTGCATTTTTCAAATTAGCATAATTAAATGTTATAGTCGTTCCTCGAGTAAAGTTTTTGTAAAGAAAGAAACCATTTGAATCAAGAATCGAGCTATATCCACCTAAGCGTTTATCACCTTTCCAAATAATTTCATCTGGATTAGGTCCTCTCACAACACCGTGTTTTGCTTGCGGTTCACCTTTATTAAGATTAAGTGATTGAAATAGAAGTTGTTTTGGATAACCTTCCGTGCCTAATTTAGATTTATATTCATTTAAATCTTTTTCATAAATGTCTTTAGCAACTTTATAGGCTTCCAAATCTTCCTCATATTTCTTTGTAAGGTCTTGATAAATCAACATATTTTTATCATATGTTGCCATATCTTCAGAATACTTAGCCTGAGCCTGATCGTATTTTTCTTTTATTTTTTTATTTTCATTTTCTACTTTTTCAGATTCAGTGTCATATTTAGATTTCTTTTCCTTATTTTGACTATCAACTTTTGTTACATTTTCAATGGCTTGATCAGCAATTTTTTTAGCTTCATCGTTAGAGTCTATTGTAATCGTCTCAGCTTGAGTTACTTGTGTTAGATTCTTATCTACACCTCCAACCGCTTTAGCAATGTTATCATTAGCAGCATCTTGCCAAGCAATTGCGTTTTTGACAGCTTCTTCTTGCTTTTTAATGTCTGCTTCTGCTTCTGCAACTGTTTTATATATAACTTTTTGTCCTTCAGTCACATTTAACCCTGTTGTTTTTGCCTGATCTCTTACTTGAGTCAATTTATCCTGAAAAGCATATGATGTATCTGCGTAGACGTTAACACCTTGTGATAAACACAAAATTGATATGAGCGAAAGTGAAATAGCTTTACGCTTAAATGTCATGATTTTATTCCCCTTTCTAATAAGGCTAATGTCTTGATAACCACTTAGGAGCATATTGGAAATTCCATCTTTATTTTCATTTTGTGGTTATTTTCATGTTAAAGAGTTGTATTATATATTCCTCTTATATCTATTAACTATATAAATGATTAGAATCAAACTGCAAAATAACGCAAATGCAATTACTAACGCTTTTTTATATTCACGCATCCATCTAGATGGTTTATTTTTTTTAAGCATTTTCTTCTTATCTTTAATAACGGAATTATAATTAACTCTTTTCCCCGTGACCAATAACCTATGAGTATTAACACCGTAAGGGGTACAAGTTACTAGAGTACACAAATCTTGATTATTTTTTATACTTAAAGAAGATAATTGATCTGGCAATACTACCTTTATTGAAGTAACTTCGTAAGCTAGATTTTTACCCACTACATGCAATAGAAAATTATCCTTCTTTTTTAATTCTACTAAATCAGTAAACAATTTAGCAGATGATAATCCTGTGTGTCCTGTTAAAACACTATGTGTACTTTTTCCTCCTATTGGAAAGCTAGTATTTTGTAAATGTCCAACCCCTTTTTCAAGAACTTTACTACTTGATCCATGATAAATTGGGAGTTTAACAGATATTGAAGGAATTTCAATATATCCCATTATTCCGCTCTTATCTATATTGCCAATTTTAAAATAAGATTTATCATTTACCGTAATTGGTTGGAACGGGTCAGTTAATGTAACATTTCCCGAAGCTAATCTAGCATTATAAACATTCATAGCTTCTATTTCTTTAGTAAAGTCCTTTTTATTATTACTCATTTTCTTATTCAGATTAGTAATTTTGTTGTCTGATTGGTGTTCATACTTCATATTACTAATCCACGGATATAATACGAGTGTTAAGGATAAAATGAAAGTTAGGAAAATAATAATTTTATGCTTTATAACCTTATCCTCCTACTTTTTAACTATGCTTCTTTTTCTTCTTTACGTTTACGCACCATTAACGCTACTACTGCAGAAGCTACTACTGCTCCTGCAATTGTACAAATAACAGTACCTTTTCCACCTGTTTTAGGAAGTGTAAAGCCAGGTGTATTTGTAACAGTCACAGATACTGCACCATTATTAGAATTTGCTACTGCTTCCATTGTCGCTGTTTTACCATCAACTTTTGCACTAGCACGATTGCCTGCAACCGTTGAAATAGCTGTATCGGCTTTTTTCTTATCATATAATGTAGATTGTGAAGGAACAATTGTATCTAATGTTGATGTGATAGATACCTCAATTGGAGATTTCAAAAGTTGGTATCCTTTATCTGATTTAATTTCAGTCAAAACATAAGTGTCTGCTTCTAGACCATAAATATGAAGGCTACCATCTTCACTTGGTGAGAATTTTGCTCCTTCTGATTCTTTTGTAGCTTTCGCATTATCAGTAACATAATAATCACCAGCACTGTCTTTTTTAGCTGTAATATAGTGACCATCTGTTTTGTTTTGTAGAACAAATTGAACTTGTGTAGGATCACCTTTTGTGCCATCTTTTTTAGCATCAAATTCTTTTTTCAGGTCAATACCAAATGAGTAAACTCGTGCTTTATCTTCTAAAGTATCTGTACTGTTTTCACTAGTACGTTTCCAAGAAAGTGTTGCTGTATTATCGTTACCGTTGTCACCTAGAACCAATTTATTGTCTGATTGAACAGTTGCAGAATAGCTAACAACCATGTATTTTTCAGAAAGTGATGGATCAATTTCTGAAAGTCCTGCAGCTGTTGTATTAACTGTCATTTTATTTGTTTTAGCCCCAGAAGAAAAGCTTGTTGTGAATTTATCAGAAGCTTCTGATTTTCCAGCTTTATCTGTTGTTGCACTCCAAGATTTAATAGCTTTAGAAGTATCATTAGCTTCTGCTTCTTCTTTTGTATTATAGAAATGGATTGTGACATCTTTATTGTATGTCATTCCATTAGTAATTTCATCAGCAAAATTATATTCTTTCAGATATGTTGAAGTTGAAGTAATTTTAGGTAATTTTGAAATCAATGTATAATCCAAAGTATCTCCAGCTGAAGCTGTTGCTGTGTCTGCATATGCAGCAGTTTTATTTTTTAAAGTAAAATCATCATGTTGACGTACTTTTTTATCTAGAGTAGGAAGACTAGTTTGGTTTTTAGGATAAACATTTACATCATAAAACCAGTTATCTCCTTCAGCGTCAGTCATTGGTAAAGAAACAAAGAATGGATCAGTTGTTGTATTAACATTAGAAGGGACTTTTGTTTCAACAACTAAATAAAGTCCTTGAGCTAGTTCTGTAGCTTTTGCTAGCCCATAAGCATCTGTTAATGCCATTGCCGTTTTTTTATTAGATGAATTAAAATAGTTTTCTAATTTATCTTTAGAAGCTGTATTATTTTGCAAAATAGTAGCTAAAGCTGTATTTAATTCAGTTGAAGTAAAATAACCGTCAGCTCTTTTTGAAGTTACATTGAGAATTTTAGCTAATTCAGCCGGAATATCATAAAGCAATCCCATTTTTCCATTATCTGATTTTGTTCGAATATCTCCAACTTTCATATAAGAGAATTGTACATCTCTAATACCAAAATTAGCTAGACTACTTTCTGCTGAAGCATTAGCCTTACCGTTTGATGTAAATTGGTTCAAATCAACTCCTGCATCTACTGCTGCAGTCTCATCATATTTATGAATTGTTAGTGACGCTGCGCGACTAGTATCAATAACATCGGTAGTATCCGCTGAAATATTAGCAGAAGTTGCCAGTGTTGCTAGTGTTAGTGCTGCTGCAGATAACGAAATAACTTTTGAGATTTTCATATCTTCTCCTTAATAAAATAATAATTTTTTGTATTTTAAATACTTCGTCAGTATACTACTTAGATTAAAAAGTGAAAATAGCTAGAGAGCAATTTTCTCCTATCATAGATTTTTTAGGAACGGCACTTCCTTATATTTATGGTACTTATTAAAAATATGATAAGTATAACACTTATAACAAACATGCTATCACTTAGAAATACTATAAGTAGGATACGTGGCATACTTTTTCCAGTGAAGGGTAGTCAATTATTATTTGGGATATTTATCATAAATACAATGTTTTATATATTTATCCTATTTATGACATTGATAATACTTGGGGTATTGGTTAGCAGTAGAAGAGGTGGACCATCTCTTTACAATGAGGTTCAGTAACTAGTTTCATAAACATGATACTTGATATATTTACAATATTTAGGACACTTATAACACTTAGAATATTAGTTGGCGTTGTTATAAATAAGATATGGAGCTTACTTTTTCCAGTGAAGGGTAGTCAATTATTATTTGGGATATTTATCATAAACACAATGTTTTATATATTTATCCTATTTATGACATTGATAATACTTGGGGTATTGGTTAGCAGTAGAAGAGGTGGACCATCTCTTTACAATGAGGTTCAGTAACTAGTTTCATAAACATGATACTTGATATATTTACAATATTTAGGACACTTATAACACTTAGAATATTAGTTGGCGTTGTTATAAATAAGATATGGAGCTTACTTTTCCAGTGAAGGGTAGTCAATTATTATTTGGGATATTTATCATAAACACAATGTTTTATATATTTATCCTATTTATGACATTGATAATACTTGGGGTATTGGTTAGCAGTAGAAGAGGTGGACCATCTCTTTACAATGAGGTTCAGTAACTAGTTTCATAAACATGATACTTGATATATTTATAATATTTGGGACACTTATAACACTTAGAATATTAGTTGGCGTTGTTATAAATAAGATATGGAGCTTACTTTTTCCAGTGAAGGGTAGTCAGTTATTATTTGGGATATTTATCATAAGTGCAATATTATATATATTTATCCTATTTATGATATTGATAACATTTAGGATATTGGTTAGCAGTATTATAAGTAACATACAGCTTTCCAGTAGGGTGGAACACTCAATATTTTGAGCACTTATAATAAATATGACACTTCTTATATTTATCATAAATACGATATTGTTTACCAAGCCTATATGTATTGTAATATCAGTAATATATATCGTCCTTTTTTGCTAATATGTGTAGACTAGTGAAGTGTGTTATAAACGATAGAGTATCCTCAGCATTATAAAAAGGTATTTTAAAAGCACCCCATATAGGGTGCTTTTAAAATATTTATCTCATAATTAGTGTAATTGCTCACCAGTTTTTGGATCAATTTCAAATAACTGATGATTTCCTTTTTCATTAGGATTGTATAAATCCTGTCCAAATTTATCTCTATAAATAAGATTACTCAAATATCGTGAATCTGACATTAGTGGAGCATTTTTTAAGCGTTGCTCTGTTAGGATTTCACGGATAACTGGTGCCATTGTAAATGTCGTGCTATTTGTTGCAAGATCTTTTGTTTTTCTTCTATCTTTTTTAGGTTTTGGCACTAATTTTTCTTCAATTTTATCTAAAGTAGTCTCTTTTGAATTTTGAATATTTACAGCAGTATTTTTAGTTAGTAGTCCTTTAGGTTTAGAAACAGGCATATTTTTTCTCCTTTTAAATTTTTTTGTTAATTTAAGCAATCAGTTTTTGAATAACTTTTTTGGTTTCACGGTAAAAGCGTTCAAGGCTAGCTGATAAACGTTCCTTATTTTTATACTCAATCAGTGGCATAAAAGCATTTTCTGCTTTTACAACACTTTCGCGATGTTCAATATATCCGATAAAGTCTTCAGGATATTGGCGCTGTAGTTTTTCTAAACGTAATTTCATCGCTTTACCAGCACTATTATTATCTAAATCGTTGCCAATAATCACAATTTTAGCAGTGACAAAAGTACCGTTTCGGTCTCTGTTGTCATCTTTAATTTTTTCAAGCATTTCTCGGAGATCCGACACCTTATCAAAAGTTTTATCAGTTTTATCTACTAACACTGATACAACATCACTAACTGCATACGCAGCTTTTGTAAATACACGATCGTCATTATGGGTATCAATCAAAATAAGGTCGTAATTACTCATTAAATATTCTTCGTTATCCCACCACCAATGCAAGAGTGATGCTTCTTTGATATGTTTAAGATCATAAAGAGTTTTTGTTTCCGCTAGAAAATCAATTTTATCTGTAATTGTAATTGGAGCAAAAGAGACATTTTTAAAAACTGCTTCAACAGTATTTTCAAACTGAATTTGTTGCAGAAGATCTTCTTTATTTTGATTAGTAATTCTAGCAAAATATCCAATCATACGATTTGTGAGGTTACAACTTGGGTCTGTTCCCATCACAAGTACTCTTTTACCTTCTGCAGCAGCATAGAAAGCAGTATTAAAAGTCCACGTTGTTTTTCCAACACCACCAGCATTGTTATTAAACGTAATAATCTTCATTTGTTGACTCCTTTTTTTAACTTAAAATCGCATAAATAATTCTTGTAAAGATTTACCGATTTTGCTTTTAGCGGCTTTGAAATAAATTTAACTATGATTTATCCGCATATATTTATCTTTTACAATACAATTATATCACGTATAGCATTTATGTCAAATATACTGTGTATGATATTTGATGTATTTATTACATTTATTATATTTATTATATTTATTGTATTTGATATATCTTCGGTAATTATCGTGAATACTAAGTGGCTATGTACTATGATAAGCGGTTTTCATTCATATTCTCGAATACGCACTTGCAACCATTGGTACAAATATAATATTTATAATGCGTATCACAATTATGGTTAATATAATAAATATTATATGTCCATTTAATTGACTTACCTAGCATTTCAGAATACAATTATATAAAGACGTTTGGAGGGAATTATGTTTCAACTCGTGGCAACAGTAGGTATTGTTTTGATAAATATTATTTTTATATTAATAGCTATTACCAAAAAATATATTTCAAAAGTAGCTATTATTATCCCTATTATCTTATTAATAATTGGATTCTCTATGTTACACTAACTGTATTTGACAATCTTAGTTAAAAAAGTATACCTAGACAAGGTATACTTTTTTTGGGCGCAAAAAATCTATCATAGATTTCTGAGATTTAAATGGCTTAGAATCTAAAGTATAATAAAGAGAAAAGCTTTTTAGAACGGAGAATTAAAGATGCTACCTTTAAGAGAAATTCAAGAGCAATATAAACATGCTAAATATCTAGAAACTGATGACGGTAAAAAAAATACCTCTATTGTAATCGCACAAGCTAGAAAAAATCAGAAAAATTGGTATGAGGAAGAATATATGGACCTTGGTTTTGAAGTGGTCCCAAGTCACCTCATTAGTTTAGTTCAAGATTACACACAACCACATATCGATCGTTCTTTAATGGGAGATGAACGGTTAAAACGAGAAGCACGTAAAAAAATTCTTGCGTGCCGCGTAGTAGGTGTCATTGAAACTGCACCAACTGTTGCAAAAGATAATCCTAAATTTGTCGCCTTAGAAGATATGTTAGTTGTTGAACCTATCGAACCAACTTTAGAAGGTTTAAAAATTTATGTTCCACATCGTCATGCCGGTATGTCTCAGACCCATAAACTTAGACACATGATTGATAGAATCTTACCCGTTAAATTAGTCGATTTGAAAGAACGTCGATATGAAAATTATTTTTTGGAAAACAGTATAAAACATAACTATGTAGCAGAGGGAGATATTGATATAGCAGAATTTATAATGAATTCTTATATTGCTGACAATATTCCTTCTGGCAATACTCAAAGAAAACTCACTCCATTACAAAATCGAATTTTAAATCAACCATTTAAAGGGTTAGTAACTTATGTTTCAGATAAAGGAGTTTTTGTCCTTACTAACGAACTATATACCTTCTTTATTCCCAACGAAGAGTATAGCTACATGGCTAATTCTAAAGTTTACTCTATCAAAGATACTGTACATACCTTTGACGAGGTTGAGTTTAATTATACTGGATTCAGAAGGGGAAGAGGTAAAAATACTAATAGCGAAAACGAAAATACTAATAATACTATTTTGCTCCAAGGTGAACACATATCATTTGAAGAGAAACCCGTTATCCGTTTGAAACGTCTTATTGAGGAAAAGAAAATGGTTGGTAAAGTTTTTAAAGCATATTTAATCACTTATGATCCTACTAAAAAACACTTTATAGAGTTAGAGGATTTTCCGGGTGTTCTTGTTAAATTGAAACCACAAGCTGAAATTACACCGCAATTAGCAGTTACAAAGGAACCAATTTCCGTTTTTGTTGAACGTGCAAGAGCATATACTGATACTGAAAGTGGTAAAATTTCAATTTTTGTTCATTGTCTATTCAATACAACAATAAATGAACGAAAAAATGATATGCTTGCCTCATTCTTTCAAAAAAAATAATTATCTCTTTATTATCTAAAGCTAAATGTTTCATAAGAAACATTTAGTTTTAGTTTTTTCTTTAGAAAGGAAAAAATATGGGTTTAGAAGAACTAAATCATTTAATGTATTATTTTTTGGTTGCGCTAACCTTTTTACCTTGGTTAGTAGTCATAATAGGTCTGATGTCACTTTTATTTGCTAAACAAATTCGAAATAATAAATCAAGAAAAGCATTGACAATAACTACAGGAGTAGCGATTATCTTTGTCTATTTACTCAGATTTATTCCTCTGTTTATTTTCGCAGGTTTATATAATAAAAATAATTTTAATACAATAAAATTTACTGATTTCGAGAACATATTTACACTATTACAATTTTTGATTGTAGCTTTTATTCCATCTTTCGTAATTATTCAATCACATATTTTTAACTATCAGAAAATCTTTACAGATAATCGGAAAAGAAGTAGCGCTAACAATCAACGTATTTATCTTATTGCTGGAGCAATCGCTACTTTTGGCAGTTTAATCATATTACAAATATTCAAGAATCTTTTTAGTTACTAAAGGAGATAGCGTATGAAATATTTTTTGAATCGACTTCAATATTACACAAAGGGTCATCGAACCTTTGACTTTGTATTATTATTTTGTAAAAGAATTCTTCAATTAAACTTTGGAATATCCATACTAGGACTATTGACTTCTTTATGGTGCCTTGTTTTTAAAATAAAGGTAACATTTGGAATGTACATGCTATTTTGGGTCATACAATTTATTAATCTTAACAGTGCTCTTTATTTTGGAAAATGGCATACAAATTTAACAAGTCGCCAACGTTTTAGATTATTTGAAAGATTATCGGATTATCCGAGAAATGAGCGTGTCATTTCAATCAAAAATTACATTTTAGTATCGTTTATTGGTGGCATTATTTCTGGAGTAAATATTATTTTATTTACTATTAACAACTACATCTTAGCTACCGTTAATTCTTTATATCTAAATGCTAATAGCTATTTAAAATACACTGATTGGAAACTAAATTATCATACATTACACATTTTAATTGGTAATCAATTTTCAAATAGCTTACTATTAGTTTTCCCAGTTTTTATTTATGTTTATCTTTTTTTAAACTCGTATCAAAAAGATATAAGACCATACCAATTGCTAATTGATCAATGGTTAGAAAGCAGATTTTATAAAGACAAGTGCATCGATAAATTAGTCCAAGATAGAGATACCAAAGGAATATCTACCATCAAGATTGGGGTAGACTCAAAATCACGTACTGACGTCATTATGAATGCTGCTACTCGAGCATTAAATAGTGTCTGGATTGGACTTATTGGTGTTGGTAAATCTGCCTCAATTGCAAAGCCAATCATTATCAGTGATACAGAAAATTTTATCTTTTATATCAAAACATTTGCTAAATATGTTAAATCAAAACGTCGAGAAATAGCAAACTTAGATGCTTCTGAAGAAGAAAAAAGAGATTTAAATGAATCTGCTGTAGAAGAGTGGTTTACAAAAGGACTAGGTAAAGATTTAACCAACGGTTATTACGTCAATGAGCCTTCTGGAGACCTTATTAAAGATGCTTTAGAAATCGTAAAAAGATCAGGTTTACCAGATGATGTGGTTTGGCTGGTAGATCCTCATCGAAAGGATACAGACGCCATTAATATTTTAGATGCTGATATTACTACAGCATCTGCATTAGCGTCTGATTTATTTAGAAATTTCAGTGAAGGTGAAAGTAGTTCAGGAAATACTTTCTTTCTAAACAGTGAAGAAGCTCACACAAAAAATATTGTCAATTTATTAAAATTAACTACTCCAATTGCAGAAGCTCCTATCAATAGTCACCTAAAAGGAAATCCTCCAACATTGAGTGAATTCTTCCAATTACTAGAAAATGATGACTACATCTTTGCTCGACTAGAATTATTAAAGGTAGTTATCAAAAGAGCAAATCGACTCTTTGAACCATTTAATAAAGAATTTAATGAGAAGTATGATTCGGAATTTGAAGAATGGATTAGTAATGGAAATCCTCCATCACGTTTTAATGCAAATATGTCAATTAATTTGCGAAAAATGTCGTATAGACATAGACAAGAAAAAGCAAAATTGAGTATTATGACCGATACATATACTTACTTCAAAAAGAATTTAATTACAGATTTTAAAAATGAATCTACTTTTAAATTTGATGCTAATATTGATGGTCTAAAAAATGTTTTACGTCGTTTAGCTGCTAATCCTGAAGTTCGTCGTGTTTTCTTTTCGCAATCAACAAAAAGTGTAGATGCTTTATTAAAAATGGGTGGAATTCTATTAGTTAATTCTGCCAAAGCTGAATTGGGTGATTCAAATAGTAAAATGGTTGGTCAGGTCGCAGAAATTATTATGCAATCTGGAGCTTATCGAAGACTCCCAAATTTATCACCAATTTTCCCATTTATGAATGACGAAAAAAATACTATTCTAATGAAACGTGACCAAAGCTTTTTGGATCAGAATCGTAAATTTAGAACACCTGTGATTCATTTATATCAAGACTACGAACAAGCAGTAGCAACCGTAGGACGTGATAGGGCTAACGCACTTTTTCAATCTTATCGTAACGCTTTTGTTTTCCAACAAGGTAGTCCCGATTCTGTTAAATATATTGCTAATCGAGGAGGAACTAAGTTAGTTCTCGAGGAAAGTAATCGATATGCCCAAGAGGATTTGTTAGCTGGTAATGACAGTAATGCTACAAATGTTACCGAAACAATAGTAGAAAAAGAAATGCTAACTCAATCTGATATGTCTAAACTAGAAAAATTTGAATATGCTGGCGTTATGGTTATCGATGATGAAGTATCTGACGTTATGTTTATCACATCAGAGCCTAGTTTCAAATTACCAATGTTTAACAAAAATTTAGACTACAAACCACCATTTGATACTAATAATTCTGAAGATATGGAAGCATATAAAATTTGGAAAGAAGAAGTAGAGAAATACTATATCAAGAATAGCGAAAGAGAGATTTTATCTGAAAAAGATTTCCTTCCTGATGAATGGTTAACAATTATGTCAGTTCAGAATCCTGATATATTTGAAGACAATAAATCAAGCTTTGATGACGAAAATGATAATATTATTGATGACAAAATTGCAGAAAGCGGAAGTCAATTAAAACGTCAGAGAGAAGCAAAAGAAGACCTAAAAAATAGTAAAATAAACTTACAAGAAGAAGTAGCAAATGATTCATTCATTGAAGAAAAAATTAGCTTACCTAAAGTCAAGGTTTCTACACGTTTACTAAACAATGAAGAATATGTAATTCAAAATGAAAAAAGTGAGACAGTAAGTCAAAATCAATTAACTGATTTTGATGATGAAGATGAAAGAATCGATTTTTACTAAACAAAAAAAGAGCCTATATAACTTTGTATATTTTATATGCAAAGTTATCCAGCTCTTTTTTCTTTAGTTTTGATTATTATTTTTTTGTTCTTTTATAAAGGCTTTTTTTTGTTTTAATTGATTCTTTAACTTATCACGTAACTCCTCTAAATTGATATTTTCTTCTAAATTAAGTAACTCATAATATAAATTACCTATCTCACTTTTCAGTTTACCCTCGTATTCTTTCTTCTCATTTTTCTTTTTTTCAATCTCTTTTAAAAGTTTAGCAATATCTGTATCGTAATCAGATAGTTTCAATTTTTTAGCTGCCATTAATAACTCCTTCAAATTTTTATTGATTAACATGTTATAGTATATCATAGCTATTTTTATTTTTTTAGCCAGTATATCTATGATAGATTTTTAGGCTAGTTGGTATGACATTAATTTGCTATACTATTAAATGTTGTTAGAATTTTAATTTGATATTAAATAAGCTTTCTTTGCTGTAATAACAACATATTACAGAATTAATAATAGGTCATATATGCTTTTAGAATTATAGAAATTATATTAAAAGCGGTATAACTGTTTTATATAGGGGCATAAGCCATATATATATTGGTAATATAGCTTTTTAGAATTTATTATTGAAAAATATTTTTAGAAAAGCAGCATATATATGACTTATGTATATAGCTGTAAATGCGTAGTACAACAGTGATTGTCGCCAATTATTATTTTTCACTTAATTTCTAAAACTAAAAAGGCAACTTTACTACACATTATGGCACTATTTTTATTTTTAGGACAAAATTATTATGAACGAAAATATTTTTTTTAATGTAAGTAGCATAGATGAAAACATAAAGCTTACACCTCCGCAGGATTCTATAGCTTACTATCCAATATCTCAACAAAAGATGCAATATATCTTTTTCAATAAAAAACAGCTTTTACTAATGTATCATCTTCTCAGATTTTCCTACTTTGATAGAGAAATTATAAAGAACATTTACCATTCTTTGGAGCCAAACAGAATTCTTCAATCTTCATGGTTACAAAGTTGTATTGGAAACAGAAGTTACCCTATTTCTATTTATCCAGAATTTAAAGATGGTAGAAAAAAGATTTATTATCTTAATAAAAAATTCGCCAAGTGGTTACTTGATACTTTAACTCTTCCTAAGTTTTCAGAGTTCTATGAGATGGCAAAATCAACCGAATATGATTTCTCACTTTACAGTATAAAAAGCAACAATTTGTATGGTGGCAAACCTCGTACAGTTAATATTCACGATTTAAAAACAAGAAGACTTTGCGCTTCAATTGCTAAAGAGATATCTCAAAGGCTAAGTGGCATATCATTTGAATCTCTCAATATTCAGTATTCTTTTCCAACCAATAGAAAGGTCATAACGCTTTTACCAGATGCGGTCATTTTTATCAATGGTGTTCCCTTTTACATTGAGTACGATAGGAATACAGAACTACACTTTCAGCTACTCGGTAAGGTTATCGGTTATTTTACTGAAAGTTATTATAAAAATGGAACAGTGTTTTTTGTCTTTGATGAATTAGGTAAGCCTTTAAGAAATGAATTTCACAGACGTGTTAAAACTTTTTTATCGAAAGTAGAAACAACTTTTTACCAAGATACGAATAAAACGTACTACGATATGTTGGAAGAAAATAATGTTACATTAGTAGCTAATCCTGCTGAATTTTCTGTATCTCAAATTGCTCATCATATCATAAAAACTTTTTACGAAGAACATATTCCGAAATTAACAATAGATAAAGTATCTGGTTTAGGTGGACTACCTTTTGAAATCTTAGAAATCACCGAAAATCATAATAGCTTCTTTCATTACGAAGTAAAGGTAATGGATGATTCTTATGAAGAATCACTAATACCTGTTTTAGAAGTTTCTTATATTACTGCAGGTTTTGCGTTACAACTAGAACAGATATACCAAGAGTATAACGCTCAGTATAAACACGTCGCCTTACGTTTTGATCGTGCAATCAATGCTCAATTTTATCCATTACCTCATCAAAATTTCTTTATACCTATCTTTATATAACCATGCGCAACACTACATAACATTTCTACCAAATTTCAAATAAAATTGATATTATCTTTAAGCAAGGAGTTATTAATGTTACACCTCATATTAGATATTATTACTTCATTTATTTTTTTATTTCTTTATGTCGGCACTGCTCTTTATTTAAAGTCTCGTACCAAAACACTAATGTTTTTTAGACATCAAAGAGTAGTTGTGAATCTACTTGTAATACTCATGATAGCGATAATAATTGTTAATCACTTTCTAGCCATAGGCGGAGTAGTACTAATTCCTTCAACGACAACTTTTACCTTTTTTGTAAAGCAAATTGTCTATGATATTCTACCAATATCAATCTTGCTCCTCCCTTATCAATCTAATCCATACATATTAACCTTTGATAATAAAACGAGAACTAAAATAGTTTTTGAACGTTTCAATTTTCGTCGTAATATGGAGATTTCTCCGCTACTTTATTCTTACCAATTTCCAATCACAAGTGAAAATAGTGTAGCTGATTATATCTACATAGATGTCTATTTTGTTGACGGATACTTCCATGCTCTTACTTATATTAAAGATACTTCTGAATCGACAACTTCAGCAAGTGTAGCAATAGCTTGTTACTCTAAAAAAGCTTCTTTAGATATATTAAAAAACATGGAATTTAGTTCCTACAACAATGTTGATAGCTATAATCTCAAAGAAACAATTGAGGCAGAGGTGTTCAAACTTGATACTTGGATTAACGAAGTAGTAGTTTCAAAAGTTATTGCTAGTAAAGAATTGAAACAAGTTTTTTACTTACTTGAGAAAGGAGACACAAATGTCAACTAAAGAAACTTATGGACGTATTGATTCGGGACAGTATTATTTTTGGGGAGGTCCTTTGTCACTTGGATGGTGTTATCCTTTTGACTGGAAAGAGAAACACTTCAAATGCGCATGGCAAGCTTTAGCTTATGAAAAATCACTTGCTCTTAATCCATCACTGTCTGATAATATATTGAAAGATAATTTTTCAGAGCACGCGCGTGATTTCTATTTTAAAATGGATACTAATGACAATATAATGTCGTGGCAAAAAGAAAAAGAAGAAGTAGTAGCAATAGAGATTCTAAATCTAATATCTGTTCAACACCCACATTTTGCAGAACAATTACTTGACACTGATCCATTAGAACTTATCTATTGTGGTGCAGAAGATTACCTCAGTATAGGTCTCCCTTACTGGCATAAGTCAGCAAATCATATGGATAATTGGAGGGGAGATAATAAATACGGAAAATGGCTTATGTCTGTTAGAGAGAATCTAAAAAAGTAATGGTTGATAATAGATAAGCAACTATAATAGTGTACGGGTTATTTGGAACCAGTTGTAGCAATACAGGAACCATGACTCTTCCTGAGGAAATCTGCGGATATACCGAAGGGATCCACCTTGTCAAAACTAGTTTTGTTTTGACACTAGTTTGTTTGACATGGTTCCAAAAGGATTAAAATAAAATGGAAGTTGTAGTAATCATTTGAGCGCTAGTTCAGTTTAGAAAGCACCTTAGGGTGCCTTTTCTTATACCTAAAAATCTATCATAGATATAATCCTCTTTAGTTAGCATATGATATGTGATAGCATATTATATGCTAATCAAATACAATATAGAAGGGACGTAATATGCTACGTTTTGATTCGTATATCAACAATTTAAAAACCTTATTTTCTGACTTAATAGAGTTTCCTATTTTTGTGAGTTGGATAATATATACACTTGCCATTTACCTTTTTAGTTTAGTTATCATTCTCAATAAGAACTATCATATTATTTACCACGTTCCAACGGATCTTTATACCTACCTCATCACTTTGATATGGTTTTTATCTTCTATGGCACTAAGCTTATTAATCATTACTTTTAATGGTATGAAGCAATTCTCTAAAAATTCTCTAGGCTTGATACTTATCTTCTTACTATCTAGTAGTTCATTATTATGGGGCTTTATCTACCCTACAAAAGTATCTGAGAATACTTTTTCTAACACTGCGGTTACTACTATATTCAATAAGCAAGAAATGAAACAGCGTTTTGTAGCAGGTGAAGCCTCTGCTCTTGATTTGTCACTTTTAAAATCGAGAACAGAACGCGACTGGGACCCTATCTACATTTTTTATCGAACTGGTTGCTCATACTGCCACCAATCTATTCCACGTTTATTGAATCAACTTTCAGAGGAACAAAAACACCGCATTATTTTTCTTGATTTGGATAAAGGTAACAATGGTAAATTTGCTGCGGAGTTCGGTATTTATCACGCGCCTACAGCCGTCATTTCAACAAAAGGAGTTGGCGGTTATAAGAATTACAATATTTCTAAGCTAGTTAAAGTTTCTGGTGATTCAGCTACCATTGATAACGATACAATCAAGCACGTTGTTTCAGCAACAACTCTAACTATTAGGTAAAAAGACTATGGACATCAATCTTATTCAATTATTAGCAACATTGGTATTTGCTTTATTATTAAGCGCTATACAAAGTGCCATTAACATTTATAAATTACGACCGTTAGTGTTTGAAACAGAGTTTAATATTAACACCACCTTTATTTTGATGATAAAGGTTTGCGACGTATTGTTGCTATTTATGGCTTTCTTTGCTATCTATAACGTAATATCAGATCGTGAAAGTATAAAATACACAATACAAGCACTTGCCATTATCATTCCAAGAATTTATTTCAGGAAAAAAGCAGAGGGTCAACGTTATCTATTAATCAAAATAGATAATTTCTTCACCCAGAGGCGCGTGAAACAATTTAAAGCTTGCCCGTGTTGCTCTGATTCTCGATTATTTTATCGTAAAGTTTTAAATTCTGACGAGGTATGCTACTTCTTAGTAAACAAGTATAATACTCTTGTCTATTTAGGATTTTATTTAAACTCTCGTGATTTAGCCCTTCCTTTTCTTAACGAACCTTTTTATAAAGCATTATCAATCGTCTATCCGTTACTAAAAGAAAGCTATAGCGATGTTACTGTTTTAAACGACAAATATTACCAATTAGATTCCTCTCTTTATTGTGCTCATTGCCATAAAGAGGTCAGTACATATCCTATAGAATTAGGAATGGTTGATTTTAAACGAAAGAATAAGGCTAAATAGGGGGCATTCTGCCACCTATTTTTTTGCTGATATTTAATTAAGAAGTAAAAGTAATAGATAAGTATCAAAACTATAAATTTTATAGTATAATATTGGTACGGGTTATTTGGGACCCGTTGTAGCAATACAAGAATCGTGGCTCTTCCTGAGGACATCTGCGGATATACCGAAGGGATCCACCCTGTCAAGACTAGCTTCCGAGGTTTTGGCACTAGTCTATTTGACATGGTTCCAAAAGATTGCCTTTTAGAATTTGTCCAACGGTTGTGTTTTGGCACTAGTCTATTTGACATGGTTCCAAAAGAAACCAACTAAAACAGTCACAGATAAAGCAGTTTTGGCACTAGTCTATTTGACATGGTTCCAAAAGAAGGAATAACAACATAGTTAACTATATTGCGTTTTGGCACTAGTCTATTTGACATGGTTCCAAAAGTCTTAAAAACAGAACTGTCAATTAAAAAATGTTTTGGCACTAGCCTAGTTTAGAAAACACCTTAGGGTGTCTTTTTTTATGCCCTTTTTTGAAAAATCTATCATAGGAAAATCACATTGTATTCCCATAATTTATTAGCTATAATAATTTCATTCTGACTAAGAATCTTACAACTTTAGTTGTGAAAGTATCAATATGATAGGATTATTTTCTTTAAAAACTCAAGATTATTGTTACATAGGGACGTCACGCGCCACCAACTTATATTAATAATGTAATGGCTAGCAGCAAAAACACTGCTATCTTGAGTCTTTAATAATTTGAATTATCCTTGAAATCCTAAAAATAAACATTTATTTTAGGTTAATTGTTGATCTTTCAGAATCTATTCACAAAAAAGGAAAAAGCGAAATAGGGTATATCATGAATAGATTGGAATGGTTAATACTAATGTTAGAAGAAAAAAA